>NZ_CAKMJU010000127.1:0-33112 GCF_927416815.1 uncultured Acetobacterium sp.
TAACAATTGTCGGTACTAAGTTATTCCTTTTGACAAGATCAAGTTTGTAAATAAAAGTTCACGTTAAAACCCGGCCTCAGTCAGAAAATCAACGGTCAAACGACCGGATTTTTGCTGGTTGTGGTCTGTTTTTGGGGCTGGATTCAACAACAGCTTTTCGATATATTTGCCGACCAGGTCGTTTTCCAGGTTGACCGGATCGCCGGCTTTCTTGATGCCCAGAATGGTCTCTTTAACAGTATGGGGAATGATCGACACCTTAAAGCTATCGGTGGTTATTTCGGTCACCGTTAAGCTGATACCATCAATGGCAATCGAGCCTTTTTCGATGATGTAGTGCAGTATTTTTGGGGCTGCCTTAATCTCAAAGATCACCGCATTATCATCTTTGGTAATTTGCACAATGTGACCGGTTCCGTCAATATGTCCGGCCACCATATGTCCCCCGAAACGCCCATTGGCGGGCATCGCCCGTTCCAGATTGACGGCCGCACCGCCTTGTAAATCGCCCAGGTTACTGCGATTTAGGGTTTCACTCATAACATCGGCCATCCACTTATTGCCACGGAGCTGGGACACCGTCAGACAGACCCCATTCACCGCCACGCTGTCACCCAGTTTTAAATCGTCGATAATGCGTTCACCCTGAACCCATAGCTGAGAAGACCGTTGACCCTTAATGACGGCGGTGATTTGTCCCACTTCTTCGATAATTCCTGTAAACATTTCCTTACCTCTTCATGTATTCGAGGCAGATATCTTCCCCGAAAATTTTTATTTTTCTGTCTGTAAATTGGAAGGCCTCCGCTGGATCTTCAAGTCCCGAACCTTCGACCGGGGTTTTGGCCGCGGCTCCACCAAATATTTTAGGCGCCAGATAAACCTGGAGCTGATTAACAATACCGCTTTTTAAGGCACTAAAATTCAGAGCGCCGCCGCCTTCCAGCAGAATACTGTCGATCCCCACGGCTGCCAATTTCCTCATTAGCTCATTGAGATCTAAATGATCGCCGTCTTTTGAAACTTGAAAAATTTGACAGCCCATGATTTCAAACCGCTTTATTTTTCTCTGATCCCCGGAGCAGGTGGCCAGATAAGTAGGAATTTTCCGAGCCGATGCCACCACCCGGGAAGACAGCGGGGTGCGCAAATGGGTATCGCAGATAATTCGGCAAGGGCTTCTGCCGCCCTCGATCCGACAAGTTAGCTCGGGATCATCCTGTAAGATGGTGTTAACCCCGACCATAATACCGGCATATTCATTTCTAGTCTGATGAACGGCTGTCCTGGCCTGCTCTCCAGTAATCCACTTTGATTTCCCGGTATAGGTGGCAATTTTACCATCCAGGGTCATGGCATATTTCATTAACACGTAGGGGGTTTTGTTTTTGATGTAATGAAAAAAGATGGCATTTAATTCCTGGCAGGCCGCTTCCCGAATCCCGGTTATCACCGTAATCCCCTGCTGTCTGAGGATCGCGATCCCCTTGCCAATGACTAGCGGGTTGGGATCTGCTGAACCGATAATCACCCGGCTGATTTTAGCTGCGATAATCGCCTCTGTACACGGCGGGGTTTTGCCATGATGAGCGCAGGGTTCGAGCGTCACATAGAGCGTTGCCCCAGCCGCCGACTGGCTGCAGGCTGCCAGCGCCCGAGGTTCGGCATGAAGCCCGCCATACGCTTCGTGATAACCGCTACCGATGACCACCTCATCCTTGACAATCACTGCTCCTACCAGCGGGTTCGGGTTAACCCGTCCCCGCCCCTGCTGGGCTAATTCAATGGCCAGATCCATATACTTTTGATGATTTTCCACACTTTCTCCTTTCTCAAAAAAGAAAAATACCCTGATGTCATTCAGGGCAAAGGGTTTGTTTTCTGGCTGCATATTTTTGTATAAATCAACTTTATATAAACGTATTTTGCATATAAAAAGCTCTGAAATGATTACCATTTCAGAGCTAAATAAACAAAGCGATTAACATGCAAAACAACATGAAAACTTTCTTATCTTCTTTCATCCAGACTTTAACTGTCGGCCTCGGAATTACACCGAATCATACCTTGCGGCTCGTGGGCTATACCACCGGTAGGGAAACTATCCCTGCCCTGAAGACTTTATATTTAATTAAATGTATTCTAGCATATTGATATATTTCTGTCAATATGATAAATTATTTTTCATATTGATCTTTTTCGTTTATAATAAAAGCGTAAACAAAAGACAATCTAATAATTTATACTATTCACCGAAATTGACAGAAGGGATGGAACGCGATGGAATGGTTTAGAAAAAGCCTGATCCGCCGAATTGGCACAATTGTAATTGGATTTATTTTTATTGCCTTCGCTGTTTATGGGCTGATTTCCATCGAACTCTTGAGTGGTTTTTTTGAGGCCAACAGTAAGACTGAAATCTCCAAGGATGCGTTGCAGATTGCCACCGAGATTGACAAGTTCATTGAAAAGAATATTGTCATCGTGGAACAGATGAAAACCAACCAGGATTACCAGGCTATAACGGAAGCTCTTGTTACCCGCGAGGAAAAACGGCAACATCCGCTGTTTGAGGTGGTGACTCAGGAACTTCAGGCAATTAAGGCCTCGGACCCCAATATTTCACTGGCTTATATCGGCATAACAAAATCCAATGATGTGATTTCTTCTGCCGCCGAATTTGATCCTAAACCAGACTATGATATTAATCAACGGCTCTGGTATATTGAAACCTTAAAATCTCGGGGCATAACAGTCACCAGCCCCTATATTGATATTGTCACCGAGGAAATGGTCGTCTCCATCACCACCCCGATCCTTAAAAATAATAATGTTATCGGCGCGATGGGGATTGACTTACAAGTTGCCGATATTTCCAAACTGATGGATACCTACAAGATTGGTAAAAATGGCTATACCCTACTGGTTAATAAGGACGGTAGCATTTTTTACCATCCTGACAATCATCCGACTTCTGCCGATCAAAGCGATGCCTATGCCGATCTCAGCCCCTATATGAAGAGGATTACCTCGGGTAACAGTGGCGTCATCGAATACAGTCAAGGGAATACCGCCAAATATATTGCCTATGTACCGACTCAGTCCTCTAACTGGGTGGTGGCAACCGTGATCCCCCGATCCGAAGTACTGGCACCGCTAAATCAGTTTATCGTTAGTTTATTATTTATTTCGCTGGTACTGCTTTTTTTAATCGCCCTGTTTATTAAACGGATGACCCGACTTATTTCAGAACCGATTGTGACCATTTCAGACTCGATTGAAACCTTCAGCCGCGGTGATCAGGAAATTAATCTGCCGGATGCCTTTTATCATCGCGAGGATGAGATTGGCATCTTATCCAGAGGTTTACATCAGATGAGTCACCGGATCACCCATTATATTGAAGAAGTCCAAATCAATAATGAGATCCTTAATAAAGAAATCGACAAACGCCAAGTTGTTCAATCGCAGCTGGAAATGATTCTGGAATTATTGTCTGGCACTGACGAAGGTATTTTTATCCTGAATGATGCGTTTTTTTGCATCTACCATAATGCGGCATTTTCCAGAATCATTGGTATTCCGGAAGCCGAAATCCCGGCGCTTGACTTATCCCAAAATAGTATCCTCATCAATCAGCCACTGGTGGATAGCCTCCAAATGAATCCAGTCTGGACTGGTGAGATCGAATATGCGCTGACTCCAGAAAAAATTCTATTTCTCTTTATGCGTATCAGTAAGGTGAAAAATGGCGAGAATGATTATTATATCGGCAATATTACCAATCTCACGGCACATAAGCAAATTGAAAAAGATATTTATTATCTAAAATATTTCGATCATCTGACCAAGCTCAACAACAAGGTGTTTTTGGATGAATCAGGAATGGAACTGATCAGTGGCGATCCCGAAAAATCCGGCAGCCATGCTCTAAGCCTGATCAATATCGATAATTTTCGAATTATTAATGAAGCAAAAGGCTTTGATTTCGGCAACAAGGTTCTGATTGGCCTGGCTAATCGGCTTAAAACCCTGATCAGTAACCAGGATGTGCTGGCGCGGCTGGGCAATGACGAGTTTGGTATCCTGAAGACCGATGTTTCTTCCAACGAAGATTTGTATCAGTATATTCTGGGATTAAGTAAGGCGCTCGAAAAACAGCTCGCCATCAATGACGAAGAACTGATTGTTGATGTCAGCATCGGGATCAGCCTCTATCCCAGTGATGCCAACCACTATGCTAAACTTTTGAAAACCGCCGCTTCAGCCCTGAACAATGTCAAAGCCAATAAGAGCCGCCGTTTTGAATTTTATGACAAAGACATCAATAGCCTCTCGATCCAAAAATATGAGATGCAGAATAAACTGCGTAATGCCCTGAGTAACGATGAGTTTATACTTTACTATCAGCCCCAGGTCGATATGACCACCAATCAGATCATTGGTCTGGAGGCTTTAATCCGCTGGAACAGTCCCGATGGTATGGTTCCTCCGGGAAGCTTTATTGCCATTGCTGAAGAATCAAATCTGATCATCCCCCTAGGGGAATGGGTGCTTGAAAATGCCTGTGCATTTGGCAACAAACTGGCATCGATCGGTTATGCCACTCCAATTGCGGTTAATTTGTCGATGCGGCAGTTTAAAGCTCCGTATATTGGTGAACTGATCCAGTCCATTTTGACTAGAAGCAACCTCCCACCGAATCTTCTAGAACTAGAAATCACCGAGGGAATCCTAATGGATAACGAGACTGAATGTGAGTCGATCCTCAGTCAATTTCACGGGATGGGGATCCAGGTTTCGATCGACGATTTTGGAACCGGCTACTCCTCGCTTAGCTATTTGAAAAAATTTGCCGTCGATAAGATCAAAATCGATCGCTCCTTTATAAAAGGGATTCCTCACTATGACAACGGCACGATTGCCAAGGTGATTATTGAGCTGGCCTCAAATTTCAACCTTCAGGTCATTGCAGAAGGGGTTGAAACCACTGAACAGATCAACTTTTTACTAAAAAATAATTGTCACATTGCCCAGGGTTTTTACTATGCCAAACCCCTTTGCGAGAGCGAATTACTGACTTTTATGGACAAATCAAAAAGGGATAATGGCTAAGCCTTATCCCTTTTTTTGTTTAAATCCGATCGCTTCAATTATAGTGGCGTTATTAAAAGTAATTCACTAAAAGACAAATCGTTGGCCGAGGGTTTCCGGGTGATCGGTGGTCATCGCTTCACTCATGATGCAGACCCCTTTGGCGCCAGTCATCATAGCGATTTTATAATTGACTTGGCTAATGCCACCGATCGCAAAAACCGGAATGCTGACACAGTCGCATATTTCTTTGAGAAAACGCAATCCCCGAGCCGGCAGGCCTTTTTTACAATCAGTCGGAAAAACATGACCGGCGACTAAATAATCAGCACCTGATGCTTCAGCTTCTTTAGCCTGTGCCACCGAGTGAACCGATACCCCAACCTGATCAAAAATTTTTATCGCTTCGCTATGTCTTCTCATTTCATCAATAGACAGCTGAATGGTGTCCACCTTTAATCGCTCGGCGGTCGCAATATTCTGATTGATAATCAGTTTCACCTGGTGCCTTTCACAGATTTCTTTCACTTTTATGGCCAGCTCTTCATAATCAGGCTCGCTTAATTCTTTTTCCCTAAGCATAATGGCGTAAGGTTTGCCACTGGCAATTTCATTAATACGATTCAAAAAATCATCGATACACAGTATCTGGTTAGTTATACAAATCAGCATCTTCAACTCCTTCGCTTTTCTTTTTTATAGTCTACCACTATTTTCTAAAAAAGAAACGGTATTTGAATGTTTAAAGACTAAATTACTTAGCTTCTTTGGTTACTTGATTTTATACCCGGATATAGTCACTATAAACCGGTTGGAGCCCCCGCTTTAAAATCATCTGATGGACCTCGCTGACGCTTCGGGGATCGGAAATTTCAAACTGTTGATCGCCTTTTTCTTCCTCTTCATGGCCGCCTACCCCGACACTAACCCCGGCCGAAATTTTTGTCGCTACCATCCCGATGACATGATCCCGAAATCCCGCCCGTTCGCGGGTTGAAATGGTGATCCCGGCAAAGGGCATCAGCAATCGATAGGCCAGCATCACTTGAAGCAACTGTTTCTCATGGACGTCATTAGGATTGTTATCGACATTATTAATAAAGGGTCTAAGCCGAGGGGTGGAAAAACCGATTTCGGCATGGGGGTATTTCTGCAAAATAAAAGCAGCATGCAGGCCGGTGGCAAAAGCGTCTTTTCTAAAATCATCCAAGCCCAGTAATGCCCCAAAGGAGACCCCCCGCATCCCTCCTATCAAAGCTCGCTCCTGGGCATCAAAGCGATAGGGAAAGACCCGCTTGGAACCACTTAAATGAACCTGTTCATACTTGCTAAGATTATAGGTTTCCTGATAGACCGAGACAAAATCGGCACCGCATTTTTTTAAATAGGCGTATTCATCCGTATTCAGGGGATAGATTTCAATGCCTATGGTAGAAAAATATCGGGTGGCCAGCTTAATCGCTGCCCCAATATATTCGACTCCAGAATGAAACCGCGATTCTCCGGTTAAAATCAGAATCTCTTTTAATCCGGTTTTGGCAATGGTCTGTAATTCTTCTGCCATTTCAGTCATCGTCAGCTTCCCTCGGCGGATTTTATTTTGGCAATTAAATCCACAGTACACACAGTTATTTTCACAATAATTGGCAATATAAAGCGGGGTAAACAGAGCGATGCTATTGCCAAAATGTTTTCTGGTTTCAATAATAGCTTTTTTTGCCATCTCTTCTAAATATGGTGTCGCAGCTGGTGATAATAAGGCTCCGTAGTCTTCCGCTGATAAATGATCTTTTTTTAAAGCGGCTTCCACATCCTGGCTTGAGACTTTAAAATGGTCAAAGTTATCCACAGTTTTTAGAACCTTATCCCGTATATCGGAAGCAATCATCTCCATCCCCGGTTGATAAGCCATCGGATTTGTTCGTTTTTTTGCCATCCTAGTCCTCCAAAAATCCGGTTAAGGGGCTGGAGGCTTCTCCCGCCTCAGTTAATACCCGACCCAAACCAGCCAGATAGGCATTTCGGCCGGACTCAATCGCCTGGCCAAAGGCCCTGGCCATCAGCGGAACATTTTTGGCCGTCGCTACCGCGGTATTACACATGATCGCATCGACCCCCATTTCCATCGCCTCACAAGCCTGGGACGGCCGCCCGATTCCGGCATCAACAATAATCGGAACTGTAATTTCGTTGACTAGAATTTCAATAAAATCCCGGGTACTCAGTCCCTTGTTGCTGCCAATCGGTGACGCTAGTGGCATGACCGCGGCTGCTCCGGCACTGACTAGATCCCGGGCAACAATTAAATCCGGGTACATATAGGGCATCACAATAAACCCCTCCCCAGCCAGGATCTCGGTGGCTTTAATGGTTTCGTAATTGTCAGGAAACAGATATTTAGAATCTCTAATGACTTCCACCTTGATAAAATTTCCGCAATTTATTTCCCGCGCCAATCGGGCAATTTTGACCGCTTCCTCAGCCGTTCTGGCACCCGAGGTGTTGGGTAGCAGCGTAATGTGCTTCGGAATATAATCCAGAATATTTTCTTCGCCCCCCAGATTCGCCCGCCGCAGTGCCAGGGTGACCATTTCCGCCCCGCCATTCTCAACCACTGCTTTGACAATTTCCAACGAAAACTTTCCCGACCCCAGAATAAAGCGGGAATTAAAGCTGTGCCCGCCAATTATTAATTGATCTGCCATTTTTTCTCCTTTTTCAACTTAATTTTTAGGATTCGTAAAACTATTTGCTAAAATAATTACTGCATTATCTTCAATCTTTATTATGCTCAGCCCCCACCGACAAAGCGAACTACTTCCAGACTATCAGCCTCACAGAGTATCACTGTGTCATAGGTTGCTTTCGGGACTATTTCACCATTTCTGGCCACCGCCAGGGTGGCTACATCAAACTGATTGGCAACTAAAAATTGCATCAGACTTTGATTGTTGTCCAGGGATACTTCTTTTCCATTGACTCTCATTTCGATCTTCTCCTTCACGATTAAAACACAAACTTATAAACGCAAAAAAAGCACAAAACGCGATTACACCCTTTCGGTGGTGTACCCCATTTTGCACTTCTATTCGTCTCTTCTTGTTTCTATATTATTACATTACCCGGCTAAAGTCAAGTTTTTAGTCGCATTAAAACTGCAAGGAAGCCACTTTCACGAAAATAAATTTATTACTAATCCTGGTTTAAATCAAATTTTTACATAATTTTACATAAATTAACATCGATTAACCCTTTTTTTAAGATGATTCCAACTCAAATGGGGTATAATGCTGTAAATAAATGTAAATTATTTGGAGGTACAAACATGAATGAAGAATTACTAGAATTGATTAAAGCAAAAAAAGGCTTTATTTGCGATATGGATGGCGTGATCTACCACGGCAATAGACTGCTGCCAGGTGTAAAGGAATTTGTCGACTGGCTTTATGCTAATGATAAGAATTTCCTCTTCCTGACTAATTCCAGCGAGCGTTCACCGATTGAACTAAAAGAAAAACTGGCTCGCCTGGGTCTGGATATTGATGAAAGCCATTTTTATACCAGCGCTCTGGCTACTGCTAAATTTTTAAAGGATCAATCGCCAGGTTGTTCTGCCTATGTAATTGGCGAACCGGGACTGGTCAATGCCCTTTATGACGTCGAAATTACCATGAATGATGTCGATCCGGATTACGTCGTTTTTGGCGAAACCCGTTCTTATAACTATGACTCGGTACTTCGAGCCGTCAAACTGATTCAAAAAGGCGCCAAACTAATTGCCACCAACCCGGACTTAACCGGCCCCACCGAAGACGGTATCGTCCCAGCTTGCCGGGCTTTTGTGGCACCAATCGAACTGGCTACCGGCAAAGCGGCCTATTACGTCGGCAAGCCAAACCCGCTGATGATGCGTACCGGGATCAAACGTCTGGGTGTTCATAGCGATGATGCCCTGATTATTGGCGACCGAATGGACACTGATATTATTGCCGGCATCGAGTCCGGCCTGACTACCTTATTAGTTCTTAGCGGTGTATCCACCCGGGAAACTGTCAACGATTTCCCCTACCGACCAAATTATATCCTCACTGGTGTTGATGAAATTGTGGCCGGGCTGGGACTAGGAACTAGGAACTAGGGCTTAATCGGCCATAAATAGCAGCACTGAATTTAAAAATCAATGAGACGTCATTTTCGACGCCTCTTTTTTTTATACCTCAAAAGGAATCATTTTAGATCTAACTGTAATTAATTATTTTACACTATTCTCAATTATCAATCTTATTTCTTCAATATCTCAATCAACTGGTCAATGGTACTTTGTAAATTTATTCCGGTTAAAAAGGCGCGACCATTAATCACCGGGATATCGATATCGCCCTCAAGTTGACAGGTACAGACAATCGCATCGGGATGTAATTCTTGATACTTTTTAAATGCATCTACCGCTTTAGCTTGAACAGTTCGACATTCAATCCCATTTTCCAACGCAATCTGTTCAATCTTTTTGGCAACTACCGTTGAGGTTGCCAGGGCAGTTCCACACGCAACTAAAACAAGTTTCATCTTTAATTCCCTCTTTCAATTATTAGAATTTTAGAATTGATTCCTTGATGATTTTTCTGAACTGTCCCAAATTTTTTTTCATATCGCCTTTAAACAAGCAGGATCCCGAAACAATCACATTGGCTCCGGCTTCCACCACTTCTTTTAAGGTATTAAAATTGATTCCCCCGTCAACCTGAAGATCAATGTTCCGGTTGCCAATCATTTGGCGGCAGGCTCTTATTTTTTCGGTACTTTCTGGAATATAGCTTTGTCCGCCAAAACCAGGATAAACACACATAATCAGAATCATACTGATTTGATCAAGATACGGTTTAATCACCTCCAGAGAAGTATCCGGAGAAACCACCAGCCCAGGTCTGACCCCTTTTTTGACAATGGCGTTAATACATGTCTGAGTATCGCCATCCGATTCCATATGAACGGTAATGATATCCGCTCCGGCATCAGCAAACTGATCGATATATTTAAGTGGCTCGCTAATCATCAGGTGAACATCAAAGGGAATACTTACGACTTTGCGCAACTGTGCCACTTGATCCGGGCCGATCGTAATATTGGGTACAAAATGACCATCCATAATATCAACATGAAGATATTCGGCGCCATTATTTTCTACTTCCTTGAGATCCCTTTCCAGATTAGTAAAATCTGCACTGAGCATCGAGGGTGCTATTTTAATATTCATTGATATCTACTTTCTTTTGAAATGCTGTAATTAAACTATAAAAAGGTCTTAATAAGATTGTAAATGATTTGCGGCTCTTTTGCATCTTTTATTTTTTTTAACATTTTTTCATTTTGAATAATCGTAATAATCGTCTGTAAGATCTTTAGCTGTTTTTCAGGATCATTAATAGCCAGCAAAAAAACAATTTGGACTGGAATGCTTTCTTTGGGATTACCCATTCCGGCAAAAACAATGGTATTTTTTAAGGTCACAATCGAGATGCTTTCTTTTAATACATATTTCGCTTCAGTATGAGGTAGCGCTACCCCTATTTTGGTGGGTAATCCGGTGGGGTAGGTTCTTTCTCTTTCCACTACCGCATCAACAAAATTTTCAGTGATACAGCCCTGCGCCAGCAGTGGTTTAGCTGCTAACGCAATGGCATCAAACTGATCATTGACGACACAATTCACTTGAATGCGATCGACATCGATTAATGAGTCCATTATTCTTTTTCAGTGGTGTCAACAAGTGATATTTGACTATCGCCTTCATCGTCGAACTCATCCACTGGATCCTCCTTGTAAACTTTAGAAATAGTTGCAATCGATTCTTCTGGTTTTAATTTCATTAGTCGGACGCCTTGAGTATTGCGGCCAACGGCGGTAATGTCATTACCCTCTAGCTTAATCACAACCCCTTGATTATTAATCATCATGATTTCGCCATCGCGGCTGATCACGCAGAAGCCTACCAGTTGACCGGTTTTCTTGGTGACCTTATAGGTTTGCACACCCTTGCCGCCGCGTTTCTGAGGACGGTAAAGATCGGATGCACTGAGTTTGCCATAGCCATTTTCACTGACACAAAGGACAAACAGTTCTTTTTTAACAATATCCATCCCAACCACCACGTCGTCGTCGCGCAGATCAATACCGCGAACCCCGATCGATGTTCGGCTGATCGGTCTTACCTCTTCGGAACTGAAGCGGATCGCATAACCACACTGGGTTCCCATCACGATTTCTTCATCCTGGACAACCAATCGGACATTGATCAGCTCATCCCCTTCTCTTAAATTAATGGCGATGATCCCATTTTTTCGAGAAGTGTCATACTCGGTTAAATCAGTTTTCTTGATAATCCCCTGCTTGGTCGCCATAATCAGGTACTTATCAGCCGTGAATTCTTTGACTGGGATCATGGTGGCAATCTGCTCGCCTGCTTCTAGCGGCAAGAGGTTAACAATCGCGGTTCCTTTGGCGGTTCGTCCGCCTTCGGGAATTTCAAAAGCTTTTAAGCGATAGACCTTACCAAAATTGGTAAAGAACATCAGATAGTGGTGGGTGGTGGTGGTAAAGAGATGTTCGACAAAATCATTTTCGCGGGTGCTCAGCGCCGTAATTCCTTTGCCACCCCGTTTTTGTGACCGGTAATTATCAGCCGTAATGCGCTTGACATAACCGATATGGGTCATCGTAATGACCACTTCTTCTTCTTCGATAAGGTCTTCGATTTCAAAATCTTCGACATCAATATCAAAATTGGTGCGACGTTTATCGCCATATTTTTCTTTGATCTCACTTAATTCTTCTTTGATAATATTAAGAACCAGTTGACCGTCGCCTAAAATGGCTTTTAATTTGGCAATGGTAACCATCAGCTCTTTATATTCTTCTTCGATTTTTTCCCGTTCCAGACCGGTTAAACGCTGGAGACGCATATCCAGAATCGCCTGAGCCTGAATTTCAGATAGACTAAACCGTAAAACTAACTGTTCCTTGGCAACTTTACCATCGGCAGCCGCCCGGATTAATTTAATGACCTCATCAATATGATCCAGGGCAATTTTTAAGCCTTCCAGAATATGGGCTCGGGCTTCGGCTTTTTTTAGATCAAAAATGGTTCGTCTGGTAATAATTTCTTTTTGATGTTCAATATAGTGAAAGAGGATCTCTTTTAAATTAAGCACCTTGGGCTCATTATTGACCAAAGCCAGCATGATCACCCCAAAGGTTTCCTGCAGCTGGGTATGTTTGTATAATTGATTTAAAATAATCGTTTCATTGGCATCCCGTTTTAAATCGATGATGATCGACATCCCTTTTTTTAGATCCGATTCATCTCTTAAATCCGAGATTCCCTCAATTTTTTTCTCTTTGACCAGGTCAGCAATTTTTTCAACCAGCTTGGATTTATTAACCATGTAAGGAATTTCAGTGATAACAATTTGTTTCTTGCCTTTTTTGGTGGTGACCACATCAACCTTACCACGAACCTTAATCCGTCCCCGGCCAGTGCGATAAGCACTTTTAATACCAGATTTTCCTAAGACAATTCCGGCAGTGGGGAAATCCGGTCCCTTAACATGCTTCATCAGTTCATCAATGGTAATCTCCGGGTCATCAATAAAGGCGATGGTACCATCAATGATTTCACCCAGATTATGGGGCGGAATATTGGTAGCCATCCCGACGGCAATCCCAGAGGAACCATTGACTAAAAGATTGGGATATTTTGATGGTAAAACCGATGGCTCGGTTTCAGACTCATCAAAGTTAGGATTAAAATCGACGGTTTCTTTATTGATGTCACGTAGTAGTTCGGCAGCTATTTTACCCATTTTTGCTTCCGTATAACGCATCGCCGCGGCGCTGTCACCGTCAACTGAACCAAAGTTACCCTGGCCGTTAATAATCAGATAACGAATCGACCATTCCTGAGCCATCCGCACCATTGCATCGTAAACCGACGAATCCCCATGAGGGTGGTACTTACCTAAAACATCCCCGACAATACGAGCCGACTTACGAAAGGTTTTATCCGGGGTTAAGCCCAGTTGGCTCATCGCATAAATGATCCGGCGATGAACCGGTTTTAAGCCATCCCGGACATCCGGTAAGGCGCGACCTATAATAACACTCATGGCGTAGTCAATATAGGAAGTTTTCATTTCTTCTTCAATATTAATCGATTTTATCCGATCAAATTCAATTATTTCTTGCATTTAACGTTACTCCTTCTTGACTAGATGTCCAAATTCTTAACTTTTTTAGCATTCCGTTCGATGAACTCTTTACGGGGCTGAACCTTATCGCCCATCAGAATGGTAAATATTTCATCGGCATAGGAGGCCTCCTCAATATTAACCTGAAGCAAGGTTCTAACGCTGGGATCCATGGTGGTTTCCCAGAGCTGTTGGGCATCCATTTCCCCAAGACCTTTGTATCGTTGCAGACTGACGCGGGAACGATCTTCCACGCCTTCTAGTTTTTTCTCCAGATCCCGATCGGTATAGGCATAATCGATCTGTTTTCCCCGGGTGATTTTATAAAGTGGCGGTTGAGCGATATAGACATATCCAGCTTCGATCAGACCTGGCATATAACGGTAAAAGAAGGTGAGTAACAGGGTCCGGATGTGGGCGCCATCGACATCAGCATCAGTCATGATAATGATCTTATGATATCGGGCTTTTTCAACAGTAAATTCATCTCCGACACCAGTACCAAAGGCAATAATCATCGATTTTAAAGAGTCAGTGGTGAGAATCCGATCCAAGCGGGCTTTCTCAACATTTAAAATCTTACCACGCAGGGGTAAGATCGCCTGGGTTTTAGAGTCACGGCCAGATTTAGCCGAGCCGCCCGCCGAGTCCCCTTCAACGATATAAATTTCTGAAAGAGCGGGATCTTTTTCCCGACAATCCGCCAGTTTCCCTGGTAGTGCAGTAGAATCTAGAGCGCTTTTTCGGCGCGTAAATTCCCTAGCTTTTTTAGCGGCTTCCCGTGCTCGGGCGGCTGATAGGGTTTTTTCAATAATATTTTTTGCGATGCTGGGATTTTCTTCCATCAGGGCTGAAAGTTGATCGCCAACGATGGTTTCAACAATTCCCTTAACTTCGGTATTTCCCAATTTTGATTTTGTTTGGCCCTCAAACTGCGGATCGAGCAGCTTGATGCTGACAATTGCGGTTAAACCTTCGCGGGCATCTTCGCCGGTGAGATTTTTATCATTTCCCTTTAAAAAGCCATTCTTTCTGGCATAAGTATTAACCGTTCGGGTTAAGGCGCTCTTAAAACCATTAAGATGGGTTCCCCCTTCCGGGGTATTGATATTATTGGCATAGGAAAAAATATTTTCCGAATAACCGGTCGTATACTGAAAGGCGATTTCCAGGGCGTAATCGTCCTGTTCTTTTTCAAAATAAGTAATCTTGTCATAAAGGGGATCTTTGTTACGATTCATGTATTCCACATAGGAATGGATCCCACCGGTATAATAATAGGTTTCTTTCCGTTTAGGTGATTCTTTTTCATTAATCAGATTAATCGAAACCCCTTTGTTAAGGAAAGCCAGTTCTCTTAATCGATGCTCTAGAATATCAAAGTCATAGTCGGTTTCTTCGAAAATATCCTGATCCGGTTTAA
The DNA here is from genome assembly GCF_927416815.1 of uncultured Acetobacterium sp. NCBI lineage: Bacteria > Bacillati > Bacillota > Clostridia > Eubacteriales > Eubacteriaceae > Acetobacterium > uncultured Acetobacterium sp. The sequence continues at coordinate 14,761 of NZ_CAKMJU010000127.1, forward strand.
AATAAATGGTTGTTCCAGTGCGATTGGTAGTGCCGGTTACGGTCAGATCACAGGTCGCTTTTCCTTTTTCATAGGATTGAAAAAAGATCTGGCCTTTTTGTTTGACTTCAACGGTTAATTTTTCAGAAAGGGCATTAACAACCGATACCCCAACCCCATGCAGACCACCGGAAACCTTGTATCCGCCACCGCCGAATTTACCGCCGGCATGAAGAACCGTTAAGGCCAACTCGACCCCGGTTTTACCCTGGGCAATGTTCATCCCGGTGGGAATTCCCCGTCCATCATCAACAACGGTAATGGAGTCGTCCTGATGAATGGTGACACTGATATTTTTACAAAAGCCGGCCAAGGCTTCGTCAATACTATTATCCACCACCTCATAAACTAAATGGTGTAAGCCCCGGGAGCCGGTATTACCGATATACATTCCCGGTCTTTTTTGAACAGCCTCTAATCCTTCGAGGACCTGGATCTGATCAGCTGTATAATTATCTGATTTATTTTCTGGCATGTTTTCCTCCTGATTTTTATGGTTTATTAATGTTTAGTGATTACCTGGGCCTTACCCTTTACAATCTTAATGACATGTCGGTTTTCTGGTGTAACTTGGCCATCGTTTAAGATATCTTCGGTACAGGTGATAAAGGCCTGGGTTTTATTTAAAAGCGAGAGTATACTTTTGCGACGGTGTTCATCCAATTCAGAAAAGATATCATCCAAAAGAACCACCGGGTATACTCCGGTGTTGTCATAATATATCTCTATTTGCGATAATTTAAGGGAAATGGCGGCTGAACGCTGCTGACCCTGGGATCCATAGCGTCTGGCATCTTTTCCATTAATTTGAATGATCATGTCGTCCACGTGAGGTCCATAAATAGTAGATCCCCGTGAAATTTCTTCCTCCCGGCTGGATTCTAACCGTTTTTTGTATAAATGTTTAATTTCTGACAGTTCTTCTAAAGAATCGATAATATTATTCAGATAGGATAGCGAAAGAGTTTCTTTACCAAGACTGAGTATTTGATGCAGATTATTTGCTTCCCGATTAAGCCGATGCAGATACCGAATCCGGTGATTCATTAACCGAACCCCGGTTTGAATAAGCTGTTCATCCCAAACATCTAGAGTCGTGATCAGACTAGGCTGATAATGAATATTTTTAAGCAGGGAATTTCTCTGATTCAATATTTTTTCATAATCTCTTAAAATATAATGGTACTCTGGTCGAAAACCAGATATTTCCTGATTAAGAAACCGCCGTCTTTTATCAGGTCCTTCTTTGACAATTTTTAAGTCATCTGGTTCAAAAAGGATGGTATTAAAAATCCCATTGATCTTATCTCTTTTTTTTACCTTTCCATCCAGCAAAAACTGCCGTTTTCCCTGATGGCTTTTAGCCGAAAGGGTATGTTTAACCCCGTCGCTAACAACCCGGGCATTCATAAAAAAATCATCATGATCCCATTGGGCAAGTTCTGCCACATTTGAAGCACGATGACTGTAACCTCGGGATAAAAAAAACATAGCTTCAATGAGATTTGTTTTTCCCTGGGCATTTTCGCCCAAGATAATATTTATTCCTCTTTGAGGCGTGATCGATTCATTTTCATAATTGCGATAATGAATCAGTTTTAGCTCTTCGATAAACATGATTTCCCGATCCCTTTTACTTGCAGGGTATCATAATCTTTTATTTCTACCAGATCGCCATCTCTTATTTTTTTATTCCGTTGGGTACACAACTCCCCATTGACCCAAATTAAGCCATCTAAAATCATAAATTTTACATCGCTGCCGTTGCCGACAATACCAGCATATTTGATCAGCTGATCTATTTTTATGAACTCCGTGTTAATTTCAATTATTTGCATATTATTCCCCGCCGATTATATTTTTGACAAAAATGAAAGAGCATTACTCGAATCCCCTTTATTTGCGCCAAAATTGATTAAATTTTTATATGTTTATCATCTAACCAAAGTATTATAACATAAAAATAAAAAATAGTCTAAAAAATCAACGAATCATTTACATAATTCTGAACTTTTAAACTATTTTAATACTAATATTGTTTCTATTTTTATTTGGCTATTTTAATCTGCGATTTAATTTTCTTCAGCTACCCGAACCGGCAAAATTAAATACATAAAATCATGCCCTTCGAGGGGACGCAAAACGCCCGGTCCTACCGATGTTGTCATATCAATCATCAATTCTTCGCTTTCGATAACCCGTAAGGCCTCAATTAGAAATTTGGAGTTAAAGGCTATTTTTAGAGACTCACCGTGGTTCTCAATCGGAATCACTTCAAAAACATCTCCAATTTCTGCGTTGGAGGTTAAAATCAGCTGATCCTGGTTAAAATCCATTTTAATTAAATTATTTTTTCCTTCCCGTGCCAGTAGCGCTGCCCGTTCGCTGCTTTCTAGCAGCAGACGTCGGTTGACCTTAACCTGGGTGGGTTTTTCTCCGGGAATGATCTGTTTATAATTTACAAAGTCGCCTTCCAACAGCCGCGAGGTGAACTGAGTACTATCCAGTTCAAAAAAGATTTGATTTTTTGAAAACTTGACTACCACATCACCATTGTAAGAAGCTAGCACCTTATTTATTTCAGATAAAGATTTAGAAGGAATAATAACACTGAGATCTTCAATCACCGGATTTTTAATGGTGCCGGTTCTGAGTGCTAATCGATAGCCATCCAGGGCAATCAAATTGATCGTGTCATCATGGAGTTCTATTTTCACGCCCGTCAAAACAGGGATATTTTCATTGGTGGCCACTGAAAACAAGGTTCCCTTGATCAGCTCTTTCAAAACAGCTGATTCAATGGTAAAAATATGATCATCGATAACTTCCGGGAAATCAGGAAATTCTTCGTCAGATAGGCCTTTCAGGGTAAAACTTGATAGCAAGCACTCGATTTTAATCTGATGATGCGCATCAGTTTCAAAAAAAATATCAGAACCAGACATTTTACGGATCAACTCACTGATAATAGAGGCGGTTAAAACGATCTCGCCACCCTCTTCAACTTCAGCTGGGATGGCTGTTTCAACACCAATTTCCAGATCAGTGCTTCTTAATAATAATTTATTATCAGAGGCTTTAAAAAGAATACCTTCTAATATTTTCATTGTTGTTTTTAAAGAAACTGCTTTTTGAGCAATTGCTAAGGCAGCCATTAAACTTTCTTTTGAACAATTGAATTTCATAAAAATCGCTCCTTTTCTAAATTTTGAGAACCCCTTTTATATATAAATATATAATAAAATAATAGTAATAGTAGTAGGGGGTGTGAATAGTGTGGATAACTCGGCAAAAGCGGAGTTGGTGCAAATAATCACAAAATAACCAGGGGATAAATTGTGGATAATATCTGCATTGATTAGGCAAAGTGTGGGAGTTACTAATTGCCGTTAATTTCTCGTTCAATCCGCACGATGAGGTTTTTAAAATCGGTGTTGGTATCCATTTCTTCAGCAATCTTAGTACAGGCATGAATTACTGTTGAATGATCCCGGCCACCGAATTCTTCGCCAATCCGGGGTAATGATAAATCGGTGATTTCCCGGGTAATATACATGGCCACCTGTCGGGGCAGAGAAATGGAGCGGGTTCGTTTCTTGGAATTCATATCCTCGACAGTAATATTAAAATACTTAGCCGTGACTTCCTTAATATATTCACTGGTAATGATAATATCTTCTTTTTTTCTAAAGATATCTTTCAGGGCATTTTTGGCTGATTCCAGATTAATGGGAACCTTATGCAGTTTTGAATAGGCAAACACGGTGGTTAAAGCGCCTTCAAGTTCCCTAATATTGGAATGAATGCTGTCGGCAATAAAACTAAGTACTTCGTTGGGGATCTCATCACTGAAGGATTCCGCTTTCTTTCTGATGATGGCGATTCGGGTTTCGAAATTGGGGGCATAAATATCAGTGATCAGACCACTTTCAAAGCGGGAACGGAGCCGCTCTTCGAGGGTCGGTATTTCTTTGGGCGGTCGGTCACTGCTGATGACGATCTGTTTATTTTCCTGGTGCAGGGTATTGAAGGTATGGAAAAATTCTTCCTGGGTTCCTTCTTTTTTGGCTAAAAACTGAATATCATCGATCAAAAGAATATCGGCACTGCGATATTTATTGCGAAAAGAAATGTTTGTTTTATTTTGGATGGCATCGATAAAGTCATTGGTAAATTTTTCACAGGATACATAAACAACTTTTTTTTGCGGCGCGTAGGATAAGATATAATGACCGATGGCTTGCATCAGGTGAGTTTTTCCCAAACCAACGCCACCATAAATAAAGAGTGGATTGTAACGTTCCGAAGGTGCTTCAGAAACAGCAACACAGGCAGCATGGGCAAAACGGTTGTTTTCACCAATGACAAAACTGTCAAAGGTGTACTTGGGATTCATGGAGTTATGCTGATAGTTTGATATTTTATCTTCCACATTGGCAATTGATATCTGTGGTGAAGTGTCATTTTGGGGGATCATCGCATCTTCTTCTTTTAAAACGATCTTGACCTGACCGGTTTTTCCGGTAACCTCGGCCAGTGCATTGGTGATTAGAGGAATATGCCGACTTTCCAGGATGCCTTTTTCGAATTCATTCTCTGATAAAAAATAATAGGTATTATTAACGTAGTTGATGGGTTTTATTTTTAAGAACCAGGTGTTAAAACTGGTTGGACTTATATCCGGTTTGATAATTTCAAGTGCGGCATCCCATATTTTTTTAAAGGAAGTGTCCATTAAATGAACCTCCAATTTCTAATAAATTTAAGTCGTGTCATTGTGGATAAAATTTTAACTTATGCACAGAGAATCTATTTTAATGTGAATAGCTAAATAAATCAAGCAAATTATAAGAAATAGTGTTGATAACTTAAGAAAGTTATACCAACAATAAAAGATCTAGATAAACGGAAAATTGAAAAATATTGACAAGTTATCCCCAATCAATCCACAGAAACCCTAAATTTGTGGATTAATTGAACAAATTTATAAAACTTATCCACATTTTGGTTGATAAACCTAGTATAACAAATAGTGATAAGGCATTCAATATAATTTAAATAAACATAAGCCTTGCTAAAAAGTCTGCGATTTGATAATATGACTTGACATAAAATAAGCAAGATTATATAATTCTAGGGTAAAAGTCTTATTAGCTTATAAACAAATGAATATAAAAGATTTAGTCAGGGGGTGTCGAAATGAAAAGAACTTATCAACCAAAAGTTAGACAACGTAAAAAAGAACATGGTTTTAGAAAAAGAATGTCTGCAAAAAGCGGTCGGCTTATTTTAAAGAAGAGAAGACAAAAAGGAAGAGAAAAATTATCAGCATAATCCTTTGTAGACCGTTTTTCAAAAGCGGTCTTTTGTTTAATAAAAATTAGGAGAATTCCTTTGGTAAAAATAAAGTCCCTGAGTAAGGAAAATGAATTTAAACGTGTTTTTAAAGTTGGGGATGTATTTGGAAACAAGGTCTTTGTGATCTATTATCTAAAAAATGAAGAGAATATCAATCGTTTGGGGATAATTGTCAGTAAAAAGGTTTCTAAAAAAGCTGTAATTAGAAATAAGATAAAAAGACGAATAAAAGAGGCGTATCGTCTTAATGAAGATTCTTTTTCGACAGGTTATGATATTATCCTAATAGCTAAGGAATCCATTAAAGAAGTGCCGTACAGTAGTTTGGAAAAGTCATTGAAACATTTGTTTTATAAGAAGAATCTCATGAGGCTATAGGATGTTCAAGAAATTCCTGGTTTTAATTGTTAGAGGATATCAGAAATTTATTTCACCTCTTTTAGGAAATAATTGTCGTTTCAGTCCCACTTGTTCAGAGTATTTTATTTTGGCCGTTGAAAAATACGGTGTCATAAAGGGAATCTACTTGGGTGGAAAACGCATCATTAGATGCCATCCTTTTAATCCTGGGGGATATGATCCCCTTCCTTAGAACGATTAGGGAGAAAAACTTAAGGAGTTAATGAATGGAGTTTTTATACCAGACCTTTGGATGGATGCTATTCCAAATTTATGGAATTGTCCATAATTATGGATTGTCAATCATCATTTTTACAATATTAATGAAGGTATTATTACTACCTCTTAATATTAAACAAACCAAGTCGATGAAGGATATGCAACGCCTTCAGCCGGAATTACAAAAACTTAATAAAAAGTATAAAAATAACAAGGAAAAATTAAACGAAGAGACCTTAAAACTATACAAAACCTTTAAGGTTAATCCAGCCGGCGGCTGTTTACCGTTATTATTGCAATTTCCAATTTTAATTGGGCTTTATCAGACCTTACTACATCCAGAAACCTGGGTGTTCGTCAATGGAACCATCAGTGGGATTGATATGTCATTTTTATGGTTGGAAAGCTTAAGCGTCCCGGATCCAATTTATGTATTGCCAATTTTGGCAGCACTGTTTACCTTTATTACGCAGAAGTTTACGATGGCATCTTCACCAAACACTAACCCGGATGATCCTAATGCCAAAACCCAGAAAATTATGCTGTATGCGATGCCATTGATGATTGGTTATATTTCGATCTCGATGCCGGCTGGGGTAGCACTTTACTGGGTAGTTCAGAACATCTTTACCTTCGTTCAGCAATTCATTATGATGCAAATCCCAGAACCGGATATTTCGATTGAAGAAGCAGAACGCCGGGTTCGTGAAGCAGAAGAAGAACGAAAAGCTGAGTTAGCCGCTAAACGAGCTGCCGCTAATCCGAATGCCGCTAAAGGTAATAAAAAAGATCAGAGTACTGAGCCGAAAAAGCCATTAACTCGTCCAGCTTCAAGTAAGAAAATACACAGTTCAAAATCTTATCAACCACCGGCTGAACAACGAAGAAAACCATCAGTTGAGATTCCCGAGCGCGATGCAGCTCAGGAAGAAGCCTATCAAAAAGCCAAGGAACGTTATGATAACAATTAAAATGATGACGCAAAGCTAAGGAGAGGGAAAATGAATAAGACAGTAACGGGTACTGGTAAAACCGTAGAAGATGCTATTAACCATGGTTTGCAACAGCTTGGTGTGACAAAAGAACAAGTTGAAACAAAGGTATTACAAGTACCAGACAGTGGATTAATGAAGATTTTTGGAAAAAAAGAAGCCATTGTTGAGGTATCTCTGATAAATAATCCTGAACAGCGGGCTCTTGATTTTTTAAATGACGTCCTCACTGCTATGAAAATTAATTGTAGAATCCATACCCGTCTTGAAGACAAAGTGTTATTCATTGATTTGGAAGGTCAGGATATGGGCGTCTTGATTGGACGTCGTGGTCAAACCCTTGATTCCCTCCAATATTTAGTCAGTTTAGTTATCAATCGGCAGCATGAAGAATATGTTCGGGTCATTTTGGATACTGAAAACTATCGGGCTAAGCGGGAAAAAACACTCGAAGATCTGGGTGAAAAAATGGCCAAGAAAGCTGTTTACTATCAGAAAAAAATGCTGCTCGAACCGATGAATCCGTCGGAAAGACGGGTTATTCATGCAAAGCTACAAAATCATGAAAAGGTCTTTACTTTTAGTGAAGGAGAGGAACCCTATCGCCGGGTTGTGATTCAATTAAAAGATAAGAACTAGATAAGCGTTAAAAGAAAAGTTTTAAAAAACTAAAATAGGGCACTTTGCAAGTTAGCTTAAGAGTTAATTGTGAAGTGCTTTTTTGATGGGTCATACTTGTAAACCCCTAGATTTTATTATAATATAAGAGATTAGGAAACGATTATTAAGACAGGAGAAAAAATTGGAAGTCTTATTACTAAATGAAGATACCATTGCAGCGGTTGCCACTGGTATGGGAGGCGCCGGAATTGGGATCATCAGAATCAGCGGATCTAAGGCCGTGGCTCTCGGCAATAAGCTATTTGTAAATCCTCGGGGTAAAACCCTGGCAGCGGCCAATAGCCATGAATTGCTTTATGGAAGAATTGTCGATCCGGTCGCAGGAAAGGATATTGATGAGGTGCTCATTTCTAAAATGAATGCACCCCACTCCTATACTGCCGAAGATGTGGTGGAAATAAACTGTCATGGTGGGATTGTCCCAATGCGCAAAATTTTAAAGCTGGTTATTTCTTCCGGGGCTCGCCTGGCCGAACCTGGGGAATTTACCAAGCGGGCTTTTTTAAATGGGCGAATCGATCTGACACAGGCCGAAGCCGTCATTGATATCATCAATGCTAAAACCGAAAAAAGCCTGGAATATTCTGTGGCTCAGCTGGAAGGTCGATTATCTCAGAAACTAGAAGTGTTAGATAAAACATTGGTTGAAATTTTATCGCATATGGAAGTCAATATCGACTATCCCGAATATGATATTGAAGAAATCTCCTGCGATTTTGTGAGCAGCCAAATTTCGGGGCTACTCACCAAAATTAAAGAAATCCTGGTGGTGGCAGAAACTGGGAAGATTTACCGGGAAGGCATCACCACCGCGATTCTGGGTGAGCCCAATGTCGGAAAATCATCCTTATTGAATACTCTATTAATGGAGAATAAAGCGATTGTCACCGATATTCCTGGAACAACCCGTGATACCATTGAAGAATATCTTAATATTGAAGGGATTCCCTTTAAAATTATCGATACCGCTGGAATCAGAGAAACCGATAATCTGGTTGAAAAAATTGGGGTTGAAAAATCGAAGGCGCTCTTAAAGCAAACTAATCTGGTAATCTTTATGCGCGATATCTCAAAGGAAATGTCTAAAGGAGAAAATGAACTCATCGCATTACTTAAAAACCGCAAAACGATTTATATTGCCAATAAAACTGATGCCATCAGCGGAACCGATATCGAGATACCCGAACCCTGGATTCCGATGTCGCTGCTTGAAGATCAGGGGATTGAAACGCTACGACAAAAAATGCTGGAGATGGTTTTTGAAGGAACCGTCAATCAGGATGCTGACTATCTGATCACGAATACCCGACACATTCAATTATTGGAAACAACAAAAAATAGTCTGGAAAACGCCATCCATACGATCCAGAGCCAAATGCCGCTGGAACTTGTCAGCATCGATGTTATGGAAGCGCTAGAGGCACTTCGGGGGATTACCGGCAAGGCTGTGGGTATGGATATCATTGATCAGATTTTTAAAAATTTTTGTATTGGAAAGTAGAGGAAAGAGAATGACCTACCCAGGAGGAGACTACGATATCATCGTCATTGGCGCTGGCCATGCTGGTTGTGAAGCAGCATTGGCCAGTGCCCGAATTGGACTTAAAACCCTGTTACTAACGATTAATCTGGATTCGGTGGCAATGATGCCCTGTAATCCATCGATTGGTGGCACCGGAAAAGGACATTTAGTCAGAGAAATTGATGCCCTCGGCGGTGAAATGGCAAAAAACATTGATGCGACGATGATTCAATGTAAGATGTTAAATACTGCCAAAGGCCCAGCGGTTCATTCATTGCGGGCGCAGGCTGATAAAAAAGCCTATCAGTTTCGGATGAAAGAAGTCATTGAGAACCAGGTGAACTTGCTTTTAAAGCAGCAGGAAGCGACTGAGATTATTGTTGAAGACGGAAAGATTACCGGCGTGATGGTTAATACCGGCGCAGTTTATAAGGCTCAGGCAGTTATTATCTGTAGCGGAACTTATTTAAAAGGACGCATCATCATCGGTGATGTACAGTACGATAGTGGTCCTAACGGCTTATTTCCGGCCATGTATTTATCTGATAGTTTAGAAAAAAATGGCATCGCACTGCAGCGTTTTAAAACCGGAACCCCAGCTCGGGTAGACGCAAAAAGCCTGGATTATTCAAAAATGATTATTCAGGAGGGGGACCAGCAGATTGTTCCTTTTTCCTTTGAAACGGATACGATAAAAATTGATCAAGTACCGTGTTACCTGACCTATACCAATCCTGAAACCCACGATATTATCAATGCTAACATCGAAAGATCGCCGCTGTATACTGGCGACGTGGTGGGAATTGGTCCCCGTTATTGTCCATCAATCGAAACCAAAGTGATGCGCTTCCAAGATAAGGAGCGTCATCAAATTTTTATGGAACCGGAAGGTCTTAACACTAACGAGATCTACGTCCAGGGAATGTCCTCCTGTCTGCCGGAAGATGTTCAGATTGCCTTATACCGAACGGTACCGGGAATGGAAAAGGTGGAATTTATGCGTTCGGCCTACGCCATTGAATATGATTGCATCCATCCAACCCGATTAAAGGCATCTTTGGAATCTAAGGAGGTAGCGGGTTTGTTTTTCGCCGGGCAGATTAATGGAACTTCCGGTTACGAAGAAGCGGGAGCCCAGGGGTTGATTGCCGGCATTAACGCATCACTCTATTTACGGGGTGAACAACCTATAATCATTGATCGATCCGAAGGTTATATTGGGGTACTCATCGATGATATTATTACAAAAGGAATCGATGAACCCTATCGGATGATGACATCCCGAGCCGAATACCGATTATTATTAAGACAGGATAACGCCGATCTGCGGCTAACCGAGATCGGCTATCGGGTGGGTCTTATCAGTGAAAGCCGTCATCAGAAGTTCCTGGAGAAAAAGGAACAAATCAAACAGGAGATTAATCGTCTTAGTCAGGTCATGGTTAAACCCAATCAGGACAATAATGCAGTGCTTAAATCTTTTGGCAGTTCAGAAATTCAGCATGGTTTATCAATCGCGGAACTACTTAGACGACCGGAAGTAAAATATTTAAAAACGGAGGTTTTTGATCCAGAACGCCCAGCCCTTCACTGGAGCGTGGTGGAACAGGTTGAAGTACAAATTAAATATGAGGGTTATATTAAAAAGCAGTTGCAGCAGGTTGAGCAATTTAAAAAGCTAGAGCACAAGCTAATTCCAGAAAAACTTGATTACACCAAAATTGGGGGACTGCGGATAGAGGCCGCCGAAAAGCTTCAAGAAATTAAACCCTTGTCGATCGGTCAGGCGTCGCGAATTTCTGGCGTCTCGCCGGCAGACATTTCGGTTTTATTAATCGCTATGGAACAGCGCCGAAGAAGTTCAGATAAGGATGGAGCAGCAAATGAATAATCGTCTCGAAAAATTGATTGCCCTGGGCAATCAGGTTGAAATAACCATTAATCAAAAACAAGCAGAGCTGCTGATCGCCTATATGGATAAGCTCCTGGAAAAAAATAAGCACATCAATCTGACTCGGATTACCGATGAAGACGAGTTTATCAGACTTCATTTACTAGATTCACTAACCTTACTCAAGCTAATTAAGAACCCCCAGGCAAGCATCTTGGATGTCGGTACCGGGGGTGGTTTTCCAGGCATTCCGCTGGCGATTTTGCTGGAAGGGGCGCAGGTTAGCTTGATGGACTCTACTAAAAAAAAGCTCAAGGTAGTCCAGGCCATTGCCGAGGAGTTAGGCATTAGTAACGTTCAAATCCTTCATGGTCGAGCAGAAGAATTAGGGCAAAATCGTGATTACCGGGAAAAATATGAGGTGGTCACATCCCGGGCGGTAGCAAACCTTACCCTTCTTTCTGAATACTGTTTACCACTAACAAAGGTTGGTGGACAATTTTTATCGATGAAGGGAAGAGACTACCAGGAGGAGTTGGAGTCTGCTAGAAAGCCAATCACCGTTTTGGGTGGGCAAATAGTTGAAATAGAAAAGGGTTTATTACTGCAAAGCGATTACGTTCATGTTATAATAAATGTAAAAAAAATAATAGCAACACCCAATCTTTTTCCGAGAATAAACGGAAAAATCAAAAAGGAAGTATTTCCACTTTAAAGACTGGCATTGCAAGAAGAAATAAAGGGTTTTATGATACGATTAATTGGTTTTTAAGAGATGTTTCACGTGAAACATCTCTTAAAAATGAAAAAGTCCAGATTGTTAGCAGGTGTATGTTTCACGTGAAACATACACCTGCTGACAACAAGCTAAAGCAGGTTTAAGGTCGTTAGATTACTAAGGGAAGTTTCATAAACACAGCGTGAGTGAATAAATTTAAGGAGCGAGTATGGCGAAAATAGTGGCAGTATTTAATCAAAAAGGTGGTGTTGGAAAAACAACCACAAATATCAATTTAACCACTGCCCTCAGTTTGGAAGGATACCGGATCCTGGTCATCGACATCGACCCGCAGGGAAATACCAGCAGTGGATTCGGCATTGAAAAGAATAATCTAAAAAAAAGCGTCTACAACGGCATTATCCATGGCGACGATCTCAAAGAGATCATTCTGACGACAGCTTATGATAATCTTCATATCCTTCCATCCCATCCAGATTTGGCGGGGGCAGAGATTGAACTGACGAATATGCCACAGCGAGAAATGCGCCTTAGGAACAGTATTAAAAATGTTCAACCATTTTATGATTATATATTTATTGACTGCCCGCCATCACTAGGGTTATTGACCATCAATGCGCTGGCCATGACAAATACCGTATTAATACCGATCCAATGCGAGTTTTATGCTTTGGAAGGGGTAAGCCAATTGATGAATACCATCAGTCTGGTAAAACAGGGACTAAATCCGCAGTTGGAAATTGAGGGTGTGGTGATGACTATGTTTGATAGTCGGACTAATCTATCAAATCAGGTTGTTGATGAAGTCGTCGATTATTTTAAAGATAAGGTTTATGAAACGATGATTCCCAGAAATGTACGGTTGGCCGAAGCCCCCAGTTATGGGCAAACCATTTTTGAATATGCCAACTCATCAAAAGGATCAAAAGCATATCTTGCCCTTGCAAAAGAGTTTATACAGAGACAGGAGTAGTTATGGGAAAAAACACAGGTTTAGGAAAAGGGCTTAGAGCATTGTTTCCTGACGAAGCGGTGATTACCTCACAAGAAGATGAAGTGTTGGAGGTTGACCTGGAAAAACTTGTTTTTTACGTAAAAACAAACAATCTTCGACCTAACCCGAAGCAGCCTCGCAAAAGCTTTGATCGCAATAAATTGGAAGAATTGGGCGCATCAATAAAAGAACATGGAATCATTCAGCCACTAGTGGTTAAACCAGAAACGAAGGGTTACACTATTATTGCCGGAGAAAGACGCTGGCGGGCGGCAAATATGATCGGCTTGAAAGAGGTTCCGGTTATCGTCAAAGATCTACCGCCAGAAGAAGTTTTAGAGATTGCCATTATTGAAAATGTTCAACGAGAAAACCTGAACAGCATCGAAGAAGCGATGGCCTTTGAGACCTTAATGGAAAATTTTAATTTGACCCAGGGAGAAATTGGGATAAGAATTGGAAAAAGTCGAACTGCTATTGCCAATACCCTCAGACTTTTAAAGCTACCGAAAAACATTCAGGAGAAATTAGCACAGGGCGAGATTACCTCGGGTCATGCCCGAGCCATACTAATTCTGGAAGAACCTGAAAAAATGGAAGATTTTGCCAATCTGATCATCGAAAAGGGAATGAGTGTCAGAGATGCAGAAAGGCATATTAAAAAAATGCAAACCGACGGTCTGGCAAAACCGTTGCAGAAGAAAAAAGAAGATAAGGGATATATTATCGAAATCCAGGATGCTTTGGAGAAGAAATTTGAAACCAAGGTGCATTTGAGCAACCGGGGAAAAAAAGGAAAAATTGAGTTTGTCTATTCATCACTTGAGGAATTGGATCGTTTGCTCGAACAATTGGGTTATGAAAAAACAAACTAGAATCAGTCAAGTGATGACAATTCTATTATGAAATGGAGAAAAAAATGAACCAAATCAAAAGAAAGAGACGATTGTCTGCGCTCGAAGCCGCAGTGTTGGGTAATATCCTGTATATTGTGATTGTGCTGATATTTAAGAATGTATTTGATCTAATCAGAACGAATGATTTCAACTACCTGTTTAATGGTATTCAGTTAATAACTATCGGGGCGTTCTGGATGACATTGTTTGCGGTCAGCTTTAAAAGTATTAGCGGGAATGAAAAGCCAAAAGCCTTTAAGTATGTATTTTATAGTCTGATTCCGATTATCGTTTTAACGGCAACACTAACCATCGTTGCGACCATGAATCCAGGACAGGACACAAACAGTATCTGGAATCAATTTACCTTTATTGCAGCACCAACGATATTCTGGTATCTGCCATATGGATTAATTTATCAATTAATCGGCAACGAAGTATCGATTTTTATCTTCTTCGGGATGGCCTTGATTCTAACGATTATATTTCAGACCGTTGGCATAATTTTAGGGCGAATCCTCGGGCGTAAATATTGGGAAGAGACTAAAGCGGAAGATCAGCGGGACTTAGAGTATGATTTAGAAGCAAAGAAAGAAAAGAAAAAATCCCGAAGAAAATCGAAAATACCGAAACGAGAAAGCATTGGTTTAGATGGACTTTCTGATGAACAGATCAATGAAGGTTTCACACCAAAAGAAACCGAAGCCATGAGTATGACCGGGGTGATCATTGAAGATAGCTATGTTGTAGCAGAGCGGACAAATTATCCAAAACCGCGAAAAGACAGAATTGAAAGAGGACTTTTTGAAACGATCGACCCTGATGAGGAAGAAAAACCTTTTACTTCAAAAAATGTTCCGCCAATCTATGAGACTGATATTAAGCCAGCCGCGATACCGGAGATAGCATCAAGTCCGGATAGCAGCAAGCTACTATCCGACACCGACGAGCAATGGAATTTAACTCATCCCAATCAACTAGATGATTTAAATAAAAGCGTTAGCCTGCATGAAGAGACTGATGATAAATCGTTTTTAATGGAAACCAGTGCGGTGCGGATTATTAACGAAGAAGATATTGAAGAATATTACAGGAATAAAAAATGAGTCTTTCAGCATTAACATCGCTTGATTATATTTGCATCCTGATATGCTTGTTTTCAGGAATAGCAGGATACAAACGAGGTGCAATAAATACCCTGATTAGTTTCGGGGGATTTATTGCATCTTTTGTAATGGCCTGGATTTTTTCGCCGCTGCTGGCTAATTGGATGATTCAAACAGGCCTACTGAACGGCCTGTTTGAAACAATTAACATTGAAACGGTTTCTCAATCGCTACTAGATCTGAGTGCTCAACAAAGCGGTTTAACCACTGCATTGCTAGGAGAAGCAGTTATGAATGGCGGACAATCGCTGATCGATCAAAGTTTGACGGCAGTGACTGCGCTGATTACGTATGGCATTGCCCAAAGCATCAGTTTTGGTGTCATTGTTATTGGGGTTTCGGTGTTAAGTTGGATTCTGCAGATCATCTTTCTCGGGGTATCAAAAATACCCGTTATTGGGACAATTAATCGATTAGCGGGGATGTTGATCGGTTTGCTTTTAGGAGGGACAATCATAGCGGTCGGGCTGTGGGTCTTTTCGGTCATCAATTTCTCAACCGGTGGGGTCGCCAATCTGCCAACAGGGCAAAACAGTTATCTGATTCAGATTGGACTACCAATAGTACTTAACTACATAAAAATTCAATAGGAGACGATAATGGAATATTTAACAACTAGTTTTACATCCTATTTAAATCAAATCGATTTTTCGCATTTGCTGCAAAAATGCCTAATTTCTGCGATTGTCTTGATTGTCGTCGTGATCAGCTTAAAAATTACCTATGGTGTTTTCGATCGAATTTTTGACGGCGAAAAGGCTGGCCTTGAACCGCGAGAAGCCCGACGCATTATTACCTTAAACCGCGTGACAAAAACTGCCACAAGAGCAAGCATCTGGACGCTGGCTAGTCTGATTATCCTCGGTCAGTTTATCAATGTCGGTTCACTGCTGGCAGTCGCTGGAGTTGGAACTCTGGCCATTGGTTTTGCTGCCCAGGGTATTGTAGAAGATGTGATGAGCGGTTTTGTAATTGTCTTTGAAAATCAATTCAGTGTTGGTGATTATGTGATCATCGACGAAACTCATTATGGTATCGTCGAGACCATTGGCATCCGTACCACCAGTATCCGGGAATTTAATGGGGGACTCTTTATCATTCACAATGGAAAAATTGATCGCTTGATTAATTATTCTAAAGGACATGTCAAAGCAATTGTTGATGTGGGCTTTGCTTATGAGGAAGATATTAATAAGGTAACAGAAATACTGGAAGAAATTTGCAAGGATCTCTATGAGAATCAGCCGGACCTATTTAACCTTCGCCCGGAAATACAAGGCGTAACTCGACTGGACCCATCAGCTGTTAATATTCGGATCGTTTGCGATGAAGATATCTCAAACCGCTTTATGGCCGAAAATACATTGAGGCAACGCATCAAAGAAGTGTTTGATGAAAAAGGAATCGAAATTCCATACAATAAAACGGTCATTTATAGCCGCGAATCAATCAAAAAAATGCATCAAAAAAGCTGAGGTGAAATATGGAAGTAAAGGTTTATGAACTTGGTGATCGGGTAGAAATGAAAAAAAAACACCCCTGTGGGAGTTTCCAGTGGGAAATCATTCGGATGGGGGCAGATATCAAAATCAAGTGTCTGGGATGTGGTCATATTGTTATGCTGCAGCGATCTAAATTTAATAAACAGATAAAAAAAGTAATAATCAACGAGGACAAGGTATAAAAATGAAAGCTTATTTCATGACCCATTGGAATGGTGCGGAAACGTACTTTGAAAAAAACCTTAAATCAACATTCTATTTTTGTCTGACTTTTTTTGGAATGATGATCGTTACAAATACGCTACTTTTTCTCAGTGATCCCGGCTTAAGTCAAAGCTATTTTAAAGAATTACAGTCCTTGTTTATCCAAAAGGAATTTCTTGACGGTACTGGATTAGAATTATGGTTTGGTATTTTTTTTAATAACATCATCGCTAGCGGGATCAGCATTCTTTTGGGGGTGATTCCATTTTTGTTTCTGCCGATCTTTGCGCTGGCCTCCAATGCTATTATTATCGGGCTTGTTGGAGCGGTTTATCAATCAAATGGGATCGGTTGGTTTGTTTTTTTAGTTGGCATTTTACCCCATGGGATTATTGAGATTCCGGCACTGTTATTAGGGGTTTCATTGGGGGTTAATATCTGCCTCAAGTTAGTTCGAACAATCCTAAGAAGAAGTATTAAAGGCGAATTAAAACAAGCAGTCATCGGAAGTTTGCGAATTTATATATTATGGATAATCCCACTCTTTTTCATTGCGGCATTCATTGAAACATTTATGACGCCGATTCTATTTAACGCCGTTTTGCCAATTTGATTTAAAAAGCAAAAGAAAACACTTGCATCAGTGACAAGATATGATATAATTAAAAGCTGTAATCCTTGCTTGCTGGAAAAGTGAGCCATAGTCCATGAGGAGGTGAAATGGAATGAGAAAGTACGAAACATTATTTGTTTTAAAACCGGATCTTGAAAAAGAAGCGAATGAAGAATTAGTTGGCAAAGTAAAGGCTGTTATTGAAGCGGCTGGAGAAATTGAAAAAGTCGACGAATGGGGCAAAAGAAAATTAGCCTACGAAATCGCTAAAAAGTATCAAGAAGGCTTCTACGTATTAATTGACTTCAAAGCTGAAAACTCAGTACTGGATGCGTTAGATCATTTATACAAAATTAACGAGCAGTTTATTCGAAGTATTGTAATTAAAAAAGAGAAATAGGGGGCAATTCTGTGAATAAAGTAATTTTACTAGGAAGACTAACCCGAGACCCTGAGATGAAAAACACCACCACAGGTAAAGCAGTGACCCGATTTAGTTTAGCTGTCGATCGTCGCTTTAAAAATAAAGACGGACAAAAAGAAGCCGACTTTATTAACATTGTGGTATGGGGCAAACAGGCGGAATTTGCAGCGCAATATCTAAATAAAGGAAGCCAAATCAGTGTATCAGGACGACTACAAGTAAGCAGTTACGATGGACAGGATGGTCAACGACGTTATATGACAGAAGTTGTTGCAGATGAGATTAATTTTGTATCTTCTGGCCAGAAAGGTTCTACCGCTGGTTCCCAACAAGCTTCAGCGCCACAAAGCGCAAATAATAACAATATGTCAGTAATGGGATTAGATGAAGATTTTCATTTAATGGCCGATGATGACGATATACCTTTTTAAGATAGGAGGAAAAAACAATGCCAAAACCATTTAAAAAGCGAAGAAAAGTTTGTGAGTTCTGCGACCGAAAAGTAGAAAATGTTGATTATAAAGATGTAATTACACTGAAGAAATTCGTTTCAGAACGTGGTAAAATTTTACCAAGACGAGCCACTGGTACTTGTGCTAAACATCAAAGAAAGGTAACTGAAGCGATTAAACGTGCGCGAAACGTTGCCCTTTTACCATATAGCTCAAATAACTAAATTTTATAAAGCTGTTTGTTTCAGGAAGAACCTGAAG
>NZ_CAKMJU010000128.1:0-24824 GCF_927416815.1 uncultured Acetobacterium sp.
GGCGCCGGATATATCTTTGAAAACAAGACCGTTGGGGGATCAATTCCTAAAGAATACATTAACCCAATTAATCAAGGGATTGAAGAAGCCATGCGTAATGGTGTTTTAGCTGGATATCCAGTTCTGGGGCTTTATCGATGTTTTCGAAGGCGACAGCTTGACCGGTTCCGAATCGTTTATTCAGTACAGATGTGATCGCCGCTGTTAATGTGGTTTTACCATGATCGACGTGACCAATTGTTCCAACATTTACGTGGGGCTTATTTCTTTCAAATTTTGACTTTGCCATTTGTTCTTCTCCTTAAAATTTATTTGATAGCTTTGCTATTGTTTACGACCTTCAATTATTTCTTCTGAAATAAATTTAGGGACTGCTTCATAGTGTGAGAACTGCATGGTGTAAACACCACGACCTTGAGTCTTGCTTCTTAGCGTTGTTGCATATCCAAACATTTCTGACAGTGGCACCATCCCTTTAATGATCTGTGCGCCACCACGCATCTCCATACCTTCAACACGGCCGCGTCGCGAGCTGATATCGCCCATGACGTCACCCATATATTCTTCTGGAATTACGACTTCAAGTTTAAATAATGGTTCTAAGATAACCGGATCTGCTTTCCGCATACCATTTTTAAATGCCATCGAGCCGGCCACTTTAAAGGCCATTTCTGATGAATCGACATCATGGTAAGAACCGTCATAAACGATAACCTTAAGATCCAGAACTGGATATCCAGCTAAAACACCATTACGCATGGCTTCTTCAATCCCTTGATTAATTGGGTTAATGTATTCTTTAGGAATTGATCCCCCAACGGTCTTGTTTTCAAAGATATATCCGGCGCCCGGTTCAACTGGCTCCATCCGAATCAGACAGTGACCATATTGACCACGACCACCAGACTGACGGGCAAATTTACCTTCAGCGTCAACGGCTTTGGTAATCGATTCTTTGTAGGCAACCTGAGGTGCACCAACATTGGCTTCGACTTTAAATTCGCGCAGCATTCGATCAATGATGATATCAAGGTGAAGCTCGCCCATTCCCGAGATAATCGTTTGACCGGTTTCCTCGTCGGTATGGGTTTTGAAAGTCGGATCTTCTTCCGACAGTTTGGCTAACGCGGTGCTCATCTTTTCTTGACCGGCCTTTGTTTTTGGTTCAATCGCAACATGGATTACCGGTTCCGGGAATTCCATCGACTCAAGAATAATCGGAGCCTTGTCAGAACACAGGGTGTCGCCGGTTGAGGTATCTTTTAAACCAACCGCTGCTGCAATATCCCCGGTATAAACCGTGGTAATTTCTTCGCGATGGTTGGCATGCATTTGCAGAATCCGACCCAGACGTTCTCTTTTCCCTTTAGAAGAGTTGAAAACATAGGAGCCTGACTCAATGCTACCGGAATACACTCTGAAGAATGCCAGTTTCCCGACAAATGGGTCAGTCATAATTTTAAAGGCCAGTGCTGAGAAGGGTTCGTCATCACTTGCTTTACGCTGATCTTCTTCTTCAGTGTCCGGGTTAATGCCAGTAATTGCCGGAACATCCAGTGGGCAGGGCATATAGTCGACAACGGCATCCAAGACTAATTGAACACCCTTGTTTTTGTATGAAGAACCACAGACAACTGGAATAATATCAACGTTTAAGGTAGCCAATCGAATTGCTTTTTTCAGTTCATCAAGACCAACTTCTTCGCCATCAAGGAATTTTTCCATGATCGCTTCATCGTAATCTGAAACAGACTCAATTATTTTTTCGCGATATTCTAGTGCTAATTCCATCATGTCTTCGGGAACATCGACGATTTCTATTTCTTCGCCTAAATCATCTTTATAGATCATGGCTTTCATAATCAGGAGATCAATGATCCCCACAAAGTCACTTTCTTTTCCGATAGGTAATTGAATTGGGACAGGATTTGCGC
This sequence comes from uncultured Acetobacterium sp., assembly GCF_927416815.1. Classification (NCBI taxonomy): domain Bacteria; kingdom Bacillati; phylum Bacillota; class Clostridia; order Eubacteriales; family Eubacteriaceae; genus Acetobacterium; species uncultured Acetobacterium sp. The sequence goes on from NZ_CAKMJU010000128.1 coordinate 1,935, forward strand.
TTAAACGGTCTTCCATCATCTTCAATACATTATAAAAATCTGCTCCGGTAATGTCCATCTTATTGATATAAGCCATTCTGGGAACATGATATTTATCGGCTTGACGCCATACTGTTTCTGATTGGGGTTCAACGCCACCTTTTGCACAAAATACAGCTACCGCTCCATCGAGAACACGAAGTGATCGTTCGACTTCAACGGTAAAATCAACGTGGCCTGGTGTATCAATAATATTGATACGGTTGTCATTCCAGAAACACGTTGTTGCTGCCGAGGTAATGGTAATACCTCGCTCTTGTTCCTGTTCCATCCAGTCCATTTGAGAAACCCCATCATGGGTTTCTCCAATTTTGTGGATTTTTCCGGAATAGAACAGGATTCTTTCTGTGGTAGTGGTTTTTCCTGCATCAATATGTGCCATAATACCTATATTTCTTGTTTTTGCTAAACTATAACTTCTTGACACAGATGCTTTCCTCTCTTATTTCTAAATCTGAACAAACTTACCAACGATAATGAGCAAAAGCTTTATTGGCTTCAGCCATGGCGTGAGTATCATCTTTTTTCTTAACGGCTGCACCACTATTATTGAGTGCATCCATAATTTCTCCCGCTAAACGATCCTTCATGGTTTTTTCAGATCTTTTTCTGGAGTAATTAACTAACCAACGCAGCCCTAATGCTTGCTTACGTTCGGTTCTGATTTCCATTGGCACCTGGTAGGTGGCTCCACCAACACGGCGCGCCTTAACTTCTAAAACAGGTGTGATATTGGCCAGCGCTTCCTGGAATGCTTCCAGGGCATCTTTGCCAGTTTTTTCATTAACTTTTTCAAATGCATCGTAAACGATTTTTTGGGCAACACCTTTTTTCCCATCTAACATGATATTGTTAACTAACTTAGTAACAACAATATCCCCGTAAATTGGATCAGGCAAAACTTCTCTTTTTGGAACAGGTCCTTTTCTAGGCACTTTACTTCCCTCCTTAACATTTTTTTATGTTCATCGGTACTCGACATCCAACATTTCGTTGTTGTGCGTATAGCGTCTCTAACATATATTTGGTCTCGATCAATTTTTCCGAGCGCTTGAATATGCAGCACTATGCACTACTACTTTTTAGGCTTTTTGGCCCCATATTTGGATCGAGCTTGTCTACGAGCATCAACACCAGCGGTATCAAGTGCACCACGGATAATTTTATAACGAACCCCTGGTAAATCCTTGACACGTCCACCCTTAATAAGAACAATACTATGTTCTTGTAAATTGTGGCCAACACCTGGAATATAGGCTGTTACTTCCATTCCGTTAACGAGACGAACTCTGGCGATTTTTCGAAGCGCTGAGTTTGGTTTCTTTGGTGTGGATGTTCTAACTGCTGTACATACTCCTCTTTTTTGAGGGTTTGCTTTCAACGCTGGCGTCTTTGTTTTTTCTTCCATGCGTTTTCTACCTTTTTTTACAAGCTGATTAATTGTAGGCATTTAGTCCTGCACCTCCTTTAATAATAATATATCAATAACCGAAACGATTATTAATGACTTTTGATTGAACCAGGGCTGCCAAAAGGCAACCCCAGTTTGGATTATCTAATAATGGCAATAACGGCCGCTGCCCGATCAATTCCGCCGGCTTTTCCGAGTCCAACCTTGGTTTCAACCCTTTCTAAGACGATCTGATGCTGATCACAGCATTCCACGATGCTTTTTTTGATACTTTCATCGGTATCTTCTGCTAAAATAACTTTGGTGGCCTTGCCTTCTTTCACAGCCTTAAGAGTTTGCTTCATTCCAATCACTTTTGAAACATCAACAAATTGATCCATCGGTGCCTCCTTCTTGCTGTTTGTGTTTTTCTCTAAACACACCTAATAACTATACATGTTTGAGCCACAAATGTCAAGAATTATTCTTTGGTTAAGAAATCCAGGTCGAAGATATCCAGATCGGTAATGATCGCATCTTCACTTTCTTCCTGCTCTTCATCAACATAGGCATTGAGAATGTCATCATCAAAGACAATATCCAGCGATTCGGTCATCATGTCTTCTTCAATCATATCTTCATAAACATCTTCTTCACGTTCATAAACCAGATCAATGTCACCATACATCTTCACGCCGGTACCGGCAGGCACCAATTGTCCGATAATAACATTTTCTTTGAGTCCCACCAGTGGATCGACCTTGCCTTTGATGGCAGCGTCGGTAAGGACGCGGGTGGTTTCCTGGAAGGAGGCTGCCGATAAGAACGAGTCGGTTGCCAAAGACGCTTTCGTGATTCCGAGTAGTTCGCGGCTGGCGGTGGCCATTTCTTTTGGCTCTTCGCCTTCTTGTCTGGCCAGGATGTTGGCTTCTTCGATGAGTTTGTTTTCTGCTTCAAAATTGAAGATATCGACTAGGCTGCCAGCCAGCAATGGCGTATCACCAGGGTTTTCAATCTTAACTTTTCTGAGCATCTGACGGATAATAACCTCGAGATGCTTGTCGCCAATGTGAACCCCTTGCATCCGGTAAACTTTTTGTACTTCCTGAAGCAAATATTGCTGAACATGGTCAATTCCCTGAATTCTTAAAATATCACTGGGATTAATCGAACCTTCGGTGATTTCATCGCCGGCAATGACCTGATCGCCGGTATGAACCCGCAGGCGCGAACCATAGGGTATCAGATAGACCTTCATATCGCCATCTTCTCCAGTAACCACCGCTTCGGTTTTTTTCTGGGTATCCTGGATTTCGACGCGGCCATCGATTTCTGAAATAATCGCCTGACCTTTAGGTTTTCGAGCTTCAAAAAGCTCTTCAATACGCGGTAAACCCTGGGTGATATCATCAGCCGAGGCAACCCCGCCGGTATGGAAGGTACGCATCGTCAGCTGGGTTCCTGGTTCACCGATTGACTGGGCGGCAATAATACCAACCGCTTCACCAATTTCAACCGGCCGCCAGGTCGTTAGATCAACCCCGTAACAGGTCTTGCAGACCCCATATTTGGACTGGCAATTGAAAGCCGCCCGAATTAACACTTTTTCAATCCCGGCTTTTTCAATATTATCAGCCATTTCGGTGGAGATGATCTCGCCACCCGGAGCCAGTACTGCACCGGTTTTTGGATCGATCACATCTTCAAAGGCGTACCTTCCCACTAATCGTTCGATCAGGGTTTCAATAATTTCGCCATGATCGTTAATGGTTGATACTTCATAACCGCGGGTGGTCCCGCAATCATCCTCACGAACAATTACATCCTGGCTGACATCAACCAGACGACGGGTCAAATAACCGGAGTCGGCGGTTCGCAGGGCGGTATCCGCCAGCCCCTTTCGGGCACCATGGGTGGATGAGAAGAATTCCAGAACATTTAGTCCTTCACGGAAATTTGAACGAATTGGCAGCTCGATGATTCGACCACTCGGATTGGCCATCAGACCACGCATCCCGGCTAATTGCCGAATCTGATTCTTACTACCACGGGCTCCGGAATCGGCCATCATGTTGATTGGATTGAGATCTTCAAGATGGTCAAGCAGGGCATCGGTAACCTCGTCGGTGGCCTTATTCCAGATTTCAACAACGTTATTATAACGTTCATCGTCACTGATAAAACCTTGCCGATAAAGGGTCATGTTTTCATTGATTTTATCATCCGCACGGGATAGGATTTCCTCTTTGTTCTTGGGAACTTCCATATCGCTGACTCCAACGGTAATGGCGCCTTTGGTCGAAAATTTAAAACCTAAGCGCTTGATTTCGTCGAGTACTTCGGATGTTTTAGTTGGCCCATAGGTTTTGTAGCAGCGTTCAACAATTTCTGATAACACTTTCTTATTAACCTGTCGGTCTACTTCAAGCTTAAATTTATCTTCCATGGTCTCGCGTTTAATAAAGCCCAAATCCTGGGGAATAATACTATTGAAAATAAATCGTCCGACCGTTCCATCAACCAGACGGCTGACCCTTTCGCCATCAATTTCTTTGACGATCCGTACCTTAACCTGGGAGTGAAGATCAACGTCCTTATTAAAGTAGGCCATTTCCATTTCATCTAAATCTCTGAAGATGCTATCGGTTCCCTTGCCATCTTTTTTGTAGATGGTCATGTAATAGGTTCCTAAGATCATATCCTGGGTAGGTGCAACAACCGCCGTCCCATCCTGTGGTTTAAGAATATTATTCGATGCCAGCATCAGGAACCGGGCTTCGGCCTGAGCTTCTACTGACAAGGGCACATGGACAGCCATCTGATCGCCATCAAAATCGGCATTGTAGGCGGTACAAACCAGCGGATGGAGCTTAATCGCCTTACCTTCTACTAGAATCGGTTCAAAGGCTTGAATCCCCAGGCGATGGAGGGTCGGGGCACGGTTTAACAGCACCGGATGTTCCTGAATGACATCTTCTAGCACATCCCAGACCATCGGATCTAGTTTTTCGACCATTTTTTTAGCACTTTTAATATTCTGAGACAGATTTCTCCCAACCAGTTCTCGCATTACAAAGGGTTTAAAGAGTTCAATCGCCATCTCTTTGGGGAGACCACATTGATACATTTTAAGTTCCGGTCCAACCACGATAACCGAACGGCCGGAGTAGTCAACCCGTTTTCCCAAAAGATTCTGACGGAACCGCCCCTGTTTCCCTTTTAACATGTCGCTAAGCGATTTGAAGGGCCGGTTACCCGGGCCGGTGACGGCGCGGCCACGACGACCATTATCAATTAAGGCATCGACCGCTTCCTGAAGCATCCGTTTTTCATTTTGAACAATGATATCGGGCGCATCCAGTTCCAGTAATTTTAGCAGCCGGTTGTTGCGGTTGATAACCCGTCGATATAAGTCATTTAAATCAGAGGTGGCAAAACGGCCGCCATCGAGCTGTACCATCGGCCGTAATTCTGGCGGAATGACCGGAATCGTTTCTAAAATCATCCATTCCGGACGATTAGTCGAATTTCTGAAGGCTTCGACTGCTTCGAGCCGTCGGGCAATCCGGATTTTCTTCTGACCCGAGCTGCCTTTAAGTTCTTCTTTTAGCACCGCTGATTCCTGATCAAGATCGACCAGTTTTAGTAGTTCCTGAATCGCTTCAGCACCAATACTGGCCGTAAACTTATTGCCAAATTGGCTGCGGGCTTCTTTATATTCCGCTTCGGTAAGGATTTGTTTGAAATCAAAATTGCTTTCGCCCGGATCAGTGACCACATAGGCGGCAAAATAAATAATCTTTTCCAGGTTTCTGGGCGACATCTCCAGAATCAGACCCATCCGACTGGGGATCCCTTTGAAATACCAGATATGTGAAACCGGCGAGGCCAGTTCAATATGCCCCATCCGTTCCCGTCTAACCTTAGCCTTGGTTACTTCAACCCCACAGTTTTCACAGACAATGCCCTTATGGCGAATACGCTTGTATTTTCCACAGTTACATTCCCAGTCTTTCTGAGGTCCGAAAATTTTCTCGCAAAACAACCCCTCTTTTTCTGGTTTCAGGGTTCTATAATTAATAGTTTCCGGTTTTTTTACTTCGCCACGTGACCACTCTCTGATTTTTTCAGGTGAGGCCAATCCGATTTGTAAGGATTTGAAGGTGAATTCCTCGTTTAACAAATGGCTTCGCTCCCTTCTTTAATAAATTTATTCTTATAATAAGTCGTCTTCGTCATCATCAATGCTCTTAATCTGGAAGCTATCTTCCAATTTCACGTCATCTCCGGCTTCAGAAATTTCGGTGCTGCCAATTTCAATCGCTAATTCTTCGAGCGGATCGCGCTCGTCCATCTCATCATCGAGCAGCTTGATCACTTCTTGATCATTAAGGATGCTGACATCCAGGCCTAAGCTCTGAAATTCTTTCATCAGAACCTTAAACGATTCCGGGATCCCCGGTTTGGGAATGTTCTCGCCTTTGACAATCGCTTCATAAGCTTTAACCCGGCCGACCACATCATCAGACTTAATCGTTAAGATTTCTTGCAGGGTATGGGCGGCGCCATAGGCTTCTAGCGCCCAAACTTCCATCTCACCAAAACGCTGGCCACCAAATTGAGCTTTACCACCCAGCGGTTGCTGGGTTACTAAGGAGTAGGGTCCGGTTGAGCGGGCATGCATCTTATCATCAACCAAATGATGCAGTTTAAGAATATACATGTAACCAACGGTGACCTTATTATCAAAGGGCTCGCCGCTGCGACCGTCATAAAGCCGGATCTTACCATCTTCTGGCAGTTTGGCCTGGACTAATAGATCCATAATGTCCTGCTCGTTGGCAGGGTCGAAGACCGGGGTAGCAATGTGCCAGCCGATGGTTCGCATCGCCAGTCCCAGATGGACTTCCAGCACCTGACCAATGTTCATTCGCGAGGGCACCCCCAACGGATTAAGAACAATTTCCAGGGCGGTTCCATCGGGCATAAAAGGCATATCTTCTTCCGGCAGGATGCGCGAAATAACCCCCTTGTTACCATGACGACCAGCCATTTTATCGCCGACGGAAATCTTGCGTTTAACCGCAATCAGAACCCGCACCAAGGTATTGACCCCCGGTTTTAAATCTTCATCTTTATTTTCCCGGGAAAAGACCTTCACGTCCAGAACAATCCCGGATTCGCCGTGGGGAACCTTGAGTGAGGTATCACGGATTTCGCGAGCTTTCTCGCCAAAGATCGCACGCAGCAGTTTTTCTTCAGCCGACAGGTCGGTTTCACCTTTAGGGGTGACCTTCCCAACCAGGATGTCGTCCGATTTAACCTCGGCACCGACAAAGATAATCCCCCGTTCATCGAGGTTCTTCAGGGCATCTTCACTGACATTGGGGATATCGCGGGTGATTTCTTCTGGTCCCAGCTTGGTTTCTCTTGCTTCAGCTTCAAATTCTTCAATATGAATTGATGTAAAGACATCTTCTTTTAATAATTTTTCATTGATCAGGATCGCATCCTCGTAATTGTAACCTTCCCAGGTCATAAAGCCCATCAGGATATTTCGACCCAGCGCCAGCTCACCCATTTCGGTGGACGGACCATCAGCGATGATTTCGCCGGCCTCAACAACTTGTCCCTTTTTGACCAAAGGTTTATGGTTCATACAGGTGCCCTGATTCGAGCGTTTGAATTTAAGTAAGGTATATTTATCGAGATCGCCGTTGTTATTACGGATATTGATCGCTGAGGCCTCGACCCGTTCAACTGTTCCGGCATTTCTGGCAATGACACAGACCCCTGAATCCTTGGCAGCCTTATGTTCCATTCCCGTCCCGATGACCGGGGCTCTCGGAATCAGCAGTGGCACTGCCTGACGTTGCATGTTGGCACCCATCAGGGCACGGTTGGCATCATCATTTTCGAGGAAGGGAATCAACGAGGTAGCCACTGAAACAACCTGTTTCGGGGAGATATCCATGTAATCAACCCGATCTGGGGGAATCAGTACGAAATCCCGTTTGCTACCAGCTCGGCCGGTTACCTGTTTACGGGCAAATCGATTATCAGCATCGAGTGGTTCGTTGGCCTGGGCAATGGTATAGCGGCCTTCTTCATCAGCCGCCAGATAATGAATCTCATCAGTGACGACGCCATCATAAACCTTTCGGTAAGGGGCTTCGATAAAACCATATTCATTAACTCGAGCATAGGTACTAAGCGAACCGATCAGTCCGATGTTTGGACCTTCTGGGGTTTCAATTGGACACATCCGGCCATAATGGCTATGGTGCACATCACGAACCTCAAAACCGGCTCGTTCACGACTTAATCCGCCCGGACCCAAGGCTGACAAACGACGCTTATGGGTCAGTTCCGCGAGCGGATTGGTCTGATCCATAAATTGTGATAGCTGCGAGCTACCGAAGAACTCTTTTAAGGCGGCATTAACCGGACGGGTATTAATTAAGCCCTGCGGCGTTAAAACTTCATCGTCCTGGACTGACATTCTTTCGCGCACCACCCGTTCCATCCGCGATAAGCCGATCCGGAACTGATTTTGCAGCAACTCGCCGACTGAACGCAGCCGTCGATTGCCTAAATGATCAATATCATCGATGGCGCCGATATCATAATCAAGACCGATAATATAAGAGATCGAGGCATGCAGGTCAGAAATCAGCACGTGCTTGGGAACCAGCTCATCCATCCGCTTTTTAATCGATTTTTTCTTTTCTTCATCGGTCATCTCTGCTTCTAAAATCTCTTTTAGTACTTCAAAGCAGACGTGTTCATTGATCTCCAGATCACTGATATCAAAAGGCAGCTCCTGGGCATTGATGTCGACAAAACCATTGCCGATCACACGGACGATTTTGTCTTCTACTTTTACATCAACGACGTTGATGCCCGTATTTTGAATATCAACAGCGACATCATTGCTGATGATTTCGCCTTCTTCAACATAGACTTCTCCGGTTTCCGGATTGACCACGGTATGAGCCGCACGCTGGCCGGCAATTCGGGTTGACAGCGATAATTTTTTATTGTACTTATGACGGCCGACCTTGGCCAGGTCATAGCGGCGATCGTCAAAAAACATCGAGTTAAGTAGGGATTGGGCGCTTTCCACGGTTGGTGGCTCGCCTGGTCTTAAGCGTTTATAAATCTCAATCAAGCCATCGCGGGTTGATTTCATATTATTGTTTTCATCTTTTTTGATCGTTTCAATCAGTCGATAGTCATCGCCGTAAAAATCAAGAATTTCCTGATTGGTTCCCAGACCCAGCGCGCGAATCAGCGCAGTGATTGGTAATTTACGGGTTCGGTCAATTTTAACGTACATGATGTCATTGGAATCTGTTTCATATTCCAACCAGGCACCACGGTTTGGAATAACTTGGGCTGAAAATAATTTCTTACCCAGTTTATCACGACTTAGCGAAAAATATGCCCCTGGTGATCGCACCAGCTGGCTGACAATAACCCGTTCCGCTCCATTAACAATGAAGGTTCCGGTATCGGTCATTTTATGCAAATCGGCCATGTAGACCTTTTGCTCTTTAACTTCGTTCTTTTCTTTATTAATTAAACGAACTGTCACTTTAAGTGGTATAAAGTAGGTTTGATCCCTCTCTTTACACTCTTCCACTGAATACTTCGGTTTTCCTTCTATGGAATAATCAACAAACTCTAAAACCAGATTTCCGGTATAGTCTTCGATTTTATCAATATCGTCGAAAACCTCCTGGAGACCTTTTTCAATAAACCAGTTATATGAATCTTTCTGAACCTCAATCAGGTTCGGCATTTCAATAACTTCTTTGATTTTAGAAAAGCTTTGGCGTGTTCTTAAACCATTTTTTTCAGGATGCAACATTACCATCCAATATCACCCCTCGCAAAAATACTCAGCAACGGACTACCCCATCCCGACTTCTGTTTGGCCGGTGGGTATCCCAAATTTGCCTGTTGTGTTTCGTCTCGCCTTGTGTTATTATTAGACCGTAATCAATTTCATAGTTGTTGCCGCGCCAATGTTTCGCCTTTGATCAGTTTAACATCAGCGGGTCGCAAATAATTCGTTGATCGCCCTAAAATTGACGACAAGAATGCATTCTAACTTTATTTTTAAAGATACCAATGCAATTTTAAATGTTATCATATAATTATCGACTTGTCAATTTTTTTGTAATATTTGCAAAGCTAAAGAAAGCCTTCCCAAATCATCCGGGAAGGCTTTCTTTAGCTTTTATACATTGATATGATGTACGGCTATTATTGCTCAACAATATTTTTTGAGACGGTAGCGCTTGTTTGTTCTTTTGTTCTGGTCACGCAAAATGCTACTTAAAAATTCCTGGGTTCTTTTTTCTTTGGGATGGATAAAAATATCTTCCGGTGAGCCTTCTTCGAGGATTGTGCCGGAGTCCATAAAGACCACCTTGTTGGCGACTTCGCGGGCAAAACTCATCTCGTGGGTGACCACCACCATCGTCATATGTTCATTGGCCAGGCTTTGCATGACACTGAGCACTTCGCCAGTCAGTTCGGGATCGAGCGCCGAAGTCGGTTCATCAAACAGTAGAATATCGGGATTCATCATCAACGCCCGGGCGATCGCCACCCGTTGCTTTTCGCCCCCAGAGAGGGTCGATGGCATCGCATCAATTCGTTCTAATAAGCCAACCTTATTAAGATAGGCTTCGCAGCGCTGGCTCATCGCGCCAGCCTCTTCTTTTTTGACCACTTTAGGAGCCAATTCCAGATTCTGTCGAACGGTCAGATGTGGAAACAGGTTAAAATGCTGAAAAACCATCCCCATTTTCATGATGATCGCGCGGATCTCTGGGGGACTGGGATAAACCCCATCTTTAAGCAGCGGTTTTCCCTCCATGATGATATCGCCACTGTCGGCTTTTTCTAAATCGATCAGGCAGCGCAGCAGGGTCGATTTTCCCGAACCGGATGAGCCGATGATCGCCATCACATCGCCCTTATTGACTTCAAAGGAGATATCCTTTAAAACGTGATTGGCGCCAAATTTTTTATTGAGTTGCTTGACTTTTATAATTTCCATCTTTTTCCTCTAGAACTCATATTTCGTTTCAAGTCGCTTAAATACCATCGTAATCACAAAGTTGATCATCAGGTATAAGGCCGCCGCAACCAAAAAGGCAAAGGTGTCGCCGTCGCGGTTTACGGATGTTTTGGCATAATGCAGGATTTCCGCCACCCCAATGACGGTCACCAGGGCGGTGTCTTTGACTAGCGTAATGGTTTCATTGCTAACCGATGGCAAACAGACCCGAATCATCTGCGGAACAACAACCCGCGTCATTGTTTCAAATTTTGTCAGACCGAGGACTTTTGCAGCTTCATATTGACCCTTGTCAATAGCCAACAAGCCACCCCGGAATATTTCTGCAAAATAAGCGGCGTAATTCATACAAAAAGCAATACAGGCGGCCGTAAAACGGTCGAAAATAAGATAGTCACCGACCACCGGCAAGAGCGGTAAACCAAAATAGACAAACATAATCTGCAGCAGCAGCGGTGTGCCCCGTACTACATAGATATAGACCTTGGCAAAGGACTTAACCGGCTTTAGCTTACTGCGCGCCATTAAGGTAAACATAAAGCCCAGTGGAATCGAGCAGACAATCGTGACGGCAAAAACACTAAGGGTAATCACCATCCCCTGCAGCATCGGCAAGGTGATATTTGATAAATAGATAAAAAAATCTGACATTTTAATCTCCTGAGGAATGAAATGATGGTAATCCTAAAAGTCATAAAAAAATCGGATAGAAACTATCCGATTTCTAAAGACTGATTGTTTTTTTTTAATTATGGTTTGTAAATGATGTCTTCGCCAAACCATTTGGTTGAGATGGTCGCTGCGGTTCCGTCAGCAATCATCGCATCCATCGCATCTTGTACCTGGGTCAATAATTCAGTATTTCCTTTTTTGATCCCAATCCCGTATAACTCTGGCGATAAGCTTTCGCTTAAAACAATGAAGTCCGCATTTTCTGAGGTAATGTAGTATCGGGCTACAATTGAATCAACAATAACGGCATCAATTCGGCCGATCCCCAGATCGCTAAGGGCTGATACATTTTCAGGATATTCATTTAAAGCGGCTGCTTCTTTGCTGATCGGATCAGCGGTAAAGGCATCAAAGGCTGAAGAACCTTTTTGAACCCCAACATTTTTGCCGGCTAAATCAGCCTTTGTTTTGATTGGGGAATCCTTTTTAACCACAATGACCTGATCATTTTCCAGGTATGGTACCGTGAACTCCATTGCTTTCTTACGATCTTCGGTGATCGTTAAGCCGTTCCAGATGACATCAATATTGCCTGAATCCAGTTCCAGTTCCTTGGTGTCCCAGTTGATCGGCTGCAATACCACTTCCATACCCATCCGTTTTCCGGCTTCTAGCGCCAAATCGACGTCAAAACCAACAATCTCGTTTTTCTCATCTCTAAAACCCATTGGTGGGAATGAGTCATCCAGACCAACCACAAAGGTCTTATCATCATTGTTGGCATTGGCATCAGTTTTTTCGGCATTGCTGCTGCATCCGGCAAACAAACCAGCGACCAGAATGATAACTAGCATCAGACCAATTATACTTCTTTTTTTCATTTCTTTTGTCCTCTTTTCCTAATATAATCTGAGCCTATTATACACTTTATCACTGTGCATTGCTAGTCCTTTACAGCAATTTTTTATAACCAAGCGACGACTTATCCCATTTATTATTTCAACCAACCCGCCGAGCGGCTCACTGCTTTATCCCAGAATCCGCATAGTTCCTGGCGTTTTGCGGCGCTGATCTGCGGTTCAAAACGTTTTTCGATTTTCCAGAATTTTCCAATTTCTGCTAAGCTTTCCCAGTAACCCACCGCCAAACCAGCGGCGTAAACAGCACCCAAGGTGGTTGTTTCGGTAATCAGCGGACGTTCTACCGGAATTCCTAGAATATCGGCCTGAAACTGAAGTAAAAAATCACTTTTGGCGCCACCACCATCAGCTCTTAGTTTGGTCAACTTGAATCCGGACTTCTTTTCCATCACATTAAAGGCATCTTTGACCTGAAAGGCCATCGACTCCAGCGCTGCCCGAGCTATATGCTGCTTGGTCGTCCCCCGTGAGATTCCGATAATCGTTCCTCTGGCATAGGAGTCATAATACGGGGCACCTAAGCCGACAAAGGCTGGTACAAAATAAACGCCCAAACTGTCCTCAACTTGGAGGGCTAATTCCTCCGCCTCTTTGGCATCATTAATAATACCCAGCCCATCCCGCAGCCATTGGATTACCGCTCCGGAAACATCGGCCATTCCTTCTAACCCGTAATCGGTGCGACCTTTGGCACTCCATAAAACCGGTGAAAAAAGACCATCTGACGGCGGCACGTATTTGTCGCCGGTATTCATAACCATGAAAGAACCGGTGCCGTAGGTATTTTTGGCCATCCCTTTTTCCAGACAGCCCTGACCAAAGGCCGCCGCCTGCTGATCTCCCAGAATACCCGCCACCGGTACTGCTGCACCAAAGAAAACAGCGGGATCGGTCATCCCATAAACCTCGCTGGAGGTTCGCAATGCTGGCAGTATTTCGCGCGGGATATTTAGTTCCGCTAAGACCCCCTCATCATAATCCAGGGTTCGGGCATTTTGTAATAACGTGACCGAGGCATTGGAGTAATCAGTCACATGGGCACCACCGCCAGTAAGTTTCCAGACCAGCCAGCTATCAATCGTTCCATACAGCAATTCGCCATCATCGACCCCTTTTTTGACTTTGGGATCATTATCCAGCAACCAACGGATTTTTGTCGCCGCGTCGTTGGGTACAATGATCATTCCGGTACGGTCGACAATCCCGGCGCCATCTTTGGCTTCTAAGGCTTCACAAATATCAAGGGTGCGGCGATCCTGCCAGACAATCGCCCGACAAACCGGCTGACTGGTTTTCTTATCCCAGAACACCGTGGTTTCACGCTGATTGGTAATTCCGATCGCTTCAATTTGTTCAGGTTTGAGATTGCCGTTTTTTAGGGCTTCCGCGACCATTTTCAGGGTCACCTCCCAAATTTCATTGGCATCATGTTCAACCCATCCAGATTGCGGAAAATGCTGCGTAAATTCTGAGTACGCCTGCGCAATCACATTTACGGCTTTGTCAAAAATCATCACCTTTATTCCGGTTGTGCCTTCATCAATTCCTAAAATATATTTCATTTTGCTACTCCGTTCTTTATTTTTCAAAAACAATTTTTCCCTGATAAATGGTCATCATTACTTCAATATCTTTAATCGCATCCGGTGCGACAGCCAGTGGGTTTTGATCGAGTACCGTAATATCCCCGGCTTTACCAGGTGTTAAACTGCCTCTGACTTTTTCTTCCCTGGCCGTAAACGCACCGTCAATGGTAAACAATCGCAGTGCCGCGGCGGGGCTAATGGCGTTTTGCCGATAAGGCGGATTGACTGCGGCATGGATTCCCAAAATCGGATTGATCGGAGTCACGTTGGAATCTGATCCGCCACTGACGACAATACCGGCATCCAAAAATTCACGAAGCGGATAGGCGCGGCGATTCCGCTTTTCACCCAGCCGTTCGGCATAGACGCTGTCCGGCCCACCGCGCAGATAGGTAAAGGCTGGTTGAGTCGAAATCACGGCACCCAAGGATGCCGCTCGCCTAATATCGCGCTGATCGGGAAAACCGAAGTGTTCAATCCGAAAGCGATGATCAGCGACTGGAAATCTATTCAAGGCCCGTTCCAGACAGTTTAAAACCTGGCTGATGGCACGTTGGCCGATCGCATGAAAACCTGTCTGTAGCCCGGCTTTATGAGCATTTTCAATATAGTCAGTAACCCACTCATCTGAATAATAAAGCTCACCAACCGCTTGCTGATCATCGGCATAGGGTTCCTTAAAGGCGGCGGTTCGCGAACCAATCGAGCCATCCAGAAGAATGTCGGTGCCGATGATTTTTAGTCCCTTTTCGACCGCATCCGCGACCTTGGTCGCACACCAATGCAGCACCACATGGACGGGCAGATCTTCGATGATGTCTAAGAACACCGGAATATCCTGATCCGAAGAGAGATCCCCACCTTCCATCGCATGAATCGTCGTGACGCCCATTTCCACCGCTGTTTGAGCAGTATGACGGATGGCCGTTTCGCGTTGTTCCCTGGTCATCTTATCAAAAAAATACTTTCTGGCATGGCTGTTGGCCTGGCTATGCAGCCGTCCCGTTAAATTTCCGGCCTGATCCCGACTAAGCCCTGCTTCATCTTCAGCAAAGGCGATCATTTCCAAGGCGATGGTATTGACCTGGGTATAGTGCAGACCACGGTCGACCAGATAAACCGGTCGGTCTTTGAAACAAACATCCAGTTCACTGGCTGTCGGCGGCCTTTTTTCGGCCAACCGCGACTCATCCAAGCGATTGCCAAAAATCCATTCCTGATGATTGTTGGTTTTTTCTTTTGTCAACGTTTCCAGCACTTCATTGATCGAACGACAATGATATAAATCGATCCCGATCGCTGACAGTCCCGTACTCATCATATGGACATGACAGTCATGCAGACCTGGCAAAAAAGTTTTACCCGCCAGATCAATGATTGATGCCTGTTCTTTTTCAGCCAGAATTTTTATTTCCAGAGACGTTCCGATTTTTAAAATGACACCATTTTTTATATAAACAGCCTGGCATGACCGATTCTGTTCATCCATGGTCACCCCAATTCCGTTAATGAGCGCCAGTTTGTTTTCCATTGCTGCCTCCTTCCCCATTTAACATGATGATTTAATCGATAAAGGCGGCGTTACGCCGCCTGATTTTGGTTATTCCAAGATTTTTTTAACCTCGGCCGCAACCGCTTTACCGAGGGCGGCGTGTCCATCAGCACCCAAATGAAGGCCATCCAAGTCACTGACCTTGGCCACCGTAGCCGCATCAAAGAAGGCAACGCCGCGACTTTCGGCAACACCCTGATAAAATTTTGCCATCGCAATCGATTTTTCGCGATTGCCTGCAAACATCACGTTGAAAAGACCCTCTTCGATCGGACCCAGTGGTGGCGGGGCAATAAAGAGAACCTTGGGACCGTTTGGCCCAAAGGCACCGAGCTGAGCCAGGGTTTTATCGAGAATCAGACCGGCGCCATTGGCAATATCCTGGGCGGTTACAGTATAACGGCATTTCAGGTCATTGGTGCCAATCATAATAATGACCAGATCCAGCGGGGCATGACTATCGAGCAGCGGAATAATATGTTGTTTGCCACAACGATATTCTTCGATCGGGTCGTCCCATACTGTGGTTCGGCCATTTAAGCCTTCGGGAATCACCTTGTAATCGCTGCCCAGTTCGCTCTGCAGTACCCCGGCCCAGCGTACCTCATCAGGCCAGCGTTTGATCACGGCAACCAGATCATTGGATGGATCCCATCCCCAGGTGTTTGAATCGCCAAAAATCATTACGTTCTTCATCAATTTTTCCTCCATTTATATAAATTTTTTGAAACCAATAATATGGGTATCATACTTCGGGTATCCATAAATCTAACTGACTGGTAGCTACCGAAGCGACGCCAATTTTCATCGCTGATGCAAGCTGTTCACGGGTTGTCATTAGTCCTCCGAGAATGATCGGCGCCGTTGTTGCACTTTTGATATCATTAATAATCTGCTCGGGAATGGTACCGGGCATCAGAATTATGACATCCGGTTGATGTTCCTTGATATTTTCCAAACCAGTTCGACAGGCATCTGAATCAATGATAAAAATTCCAAATGCCGCCATCATGCCAGCATCTTTAATATATTTGACACACTGTGACTTCATTGTAATTACACAGTCGACTCCACAACTTGCCATATACTTAATACCCATTTTGTCGCGAGCTATTCCTTTAATTGAATCTTGATGCGCCATCACTTTTTTTCCTGCTTGATGAATACATCCGACTAGTTGCGGTAAAGTGTTCACATCTCCTAGTTTAAGCATAATCCAATCCGCATCTGTTTTTTCCATCGCATAAAGTAGTTCTTTCCGCTGATGCACTGACGGAATAACTGATTTAAACGCCATCCGTTCAGAATCCTTTCTTGCTTGCAAAGCAACTCCTTTCCTGGTCAATTGCAGGCATAAACCGGCAACTAAACAACCATTTCCCAAATCCTAGTGAATCGATAATTACCAAATAACAGCGAACGCGTCCAAAAATATAAAAAAGTCCGCATCATACAGAGGTTGCTACTGGAAATTCCAGTGTGGCGCACCCACAGTATCATACGGACATCTCTTATGTTTGTCCTGTTTTTATTCTATTGTAATGGTTTTCTTGCTTTCATTCTAATGTTTTTTTGTTTTGCTGTCAAGGCTCATCTTAAAATATCAGAAAATTTGTGTAGCTAAGCTACCCACCTCAATAAAACAAATCACGATGATCTGGCTAAACGCTACGGCATCCGGTTATAGAAAATTTCCAGAATTGCGGCGCTCGAGGCTGACCCGGGATCGCGATGACCGATGGCGCGTTCGCCTAAGCGCATCGCCCGGCCTTTTCTGGCGATAATTGGGATGGTTGAATCGGAGCCAGCTGAGCCCACATCAAGGGCTTTCTTCATCGCCTCTTTGGGAGCCAAACCGTCTTCTTGATACGCTTTTTTTAACGCATCAACCGCTGGTCTTAAGGTATCGACCATCGTTTTATCGCCCACCACGGCTTTTCCCCGTTTTTCAATAATCGCCACGCCGGCTTCCATCATTTCGATGAATTCGTCAAAATCAACCGCTTCTTTGCCTTTGGCTGGCACCCCAAATTTGGAAAAAAAGCCGCCGTAAAGGGGGCCAGAAGCGCCGCCCACCTTGTCGAGCAGGGCGGTACCGACATTTTTAAAAATACTGTTGATGTCTTCACCCTTCCAGCCATCGAGATTTTTATTAACTTCACGAAAACCGATACTCAAATTCATGCCATGGTCACCATCACCAATGGCTGAATCAAGCTCCGAAAAATAAACCTTCTTTTCTTCCGCTAAAACAATGAGGTCATCAATCACCCCAAGAAAATAGTCTTTACTTAAAATATAATCGCTCATAATGCGTCTCCTGACAATGAATTAAAGGGCTGATGGTTTCCCATCAACCCGGTTAGTTAGTATGATCTTTAGTATTATCTTTGGTGACTAAAATTGTTTGAAATAGGGGGTATCGCAGGGATAATCGAGGAGCTCTTTGATTTCGTCGTCCAATTTCACCAGCGTTACTGACATCCCCGCCATATCCATCGATGAGGCAAAGGAACCAATTAGCGATTTATAAATCGTAATGCCTTTTTCGGCTAAGATCTCGGCAACCCGACGGAAACAGATATGTAAATCCATCAGTGGTGTTGCTCCCAGACTGTTGACCAGAACATAGACCTCATCGCCGCTTTCGTAGGGAAGATCGGCCAGAATCGGCGCCATGATCTGGTCGATAACCTTATCAGCCGGTTCAATTTTGCCACGTCGAACGCCTGGTTCGCCATGGATGCCCATACCGATTTCCATATCGCCGTCTTCCATTTCGAAAATCGGACCACCCTTTGAGGGTAAGGTTGCTGAGGACATCGCTACCCCCATGGTGCGGGTAACATCGTTACATTTTTTAGCCGCTGCCACTACCGCATCCAAATCGCCGCCCATTTCAGCCTTAGCTCCAGCCGCTTTGAAAACGAAGAAATCACCAGCGATCCCACGACGATCGTCAATATTTTCAGAAGAAATAACGTCATCAGTAATCAGCACCGTTTCAACCCGAATACCATCTTCTTCATCGGCTTTTTCAGCACCCATGTCAAAATTCATCACATCACCGGCATAGTTGCCATAAAGATAAATACAACCTTTACCGGTATCGACTGCTTTTACCGAAGCATAGCAGGGGTCGGGCGACGGTGAGGTATTGATATTTCCAATTACCGCCGCATCTGCAAAGCCTTTTCCGACATAACCCAGGAATAAGGGCTCATGGCCGGAACCGCCGCCGATGATCACACCAACCTTGTCTTTTTGTTTGGCTGATTTACTGACCACGACCCGACCCTGGGCTTCAGATGCCGAGTCCAGAACCACATGATCTTTGTGTGCCGTTACATAGCCTGCTAACATTTCTTCTACTACATCATAGGGATCGTTGATTAATCGTTTCATTTCTTCCTCCTGATTTTATTGTATACGTTTTCTTAAACGCAAGAACCATGCCAGAGTGAAACCCACTCCATTAGCCAATGCCAACCTGGCACCTCTATAAAACGGGTAATATTTCCCCGTTTGGGGAATTATTACCAATTTAGCAATTAGTGAACCTTTCTCAGACTTGCTCCCTCTTTGGCGGTGGCAATGATTTTTTCCAGATCATCGCAAATGGTGGCCTGAATCACCCCACCAATAACCCCTTCAACTAGCGGTGCATCAACAATGTGAACCTTTTTCTGGAGCTCTTCATCTTCCAGCAATTCAATCGCCGTTTCGCTGCAGATCACGGCTGAGCCGAGATCGACAAAGATCAGGATATGATCGCGCTCAGCCAAGGCTTCGATGGCATTCTTAATCGTGGTGGTATGGGTACCAATCCGGCCGTCAGCAGCACCACCAGCGGCAATCACTGCAACACTGCCATCGTTCATTTCCATGACAATATCTTTTAACCCTTCGGCCAACTTTTCACTGTGCGATACAATTATTACACCTGTCATTTGCTTCCTCCCTTTTTAATTGGTTTGCTGTTGTTTACTGTATTTAATTATAGAAAGCAATATTTGTGCCAAGAGTCTTATTAGTCGAGCTGATATTTCCGCGCCTTGGCCGAAATGGTCTTGTGATCGAGTCCTAATGCCAAACCAGCCTGGCGAAAACTACCGTGTTTTTTAAGCGCTTGGCCAATCAGCCGCCGTTCCATCTCGGCAAAGGTGGGGAGATTATCCCCATCCCATAACTGATGGCTTTTATCTGTCTTAGCGACGCCGCTTTCATCGCATAAATAACTCGGCAAATCATCAAGGGTAATCCATTCCGTATTGGACAGGGTCATGCCACCTTCAATGATGTTTTCTAATTCTCTGACATTACCGGGAAAATGATAATGTTCCAGGGCACTCAAAGCCGTTTTGGTAATGGCACAATTCGGCAGATCATATTTTTTGCTGATTTTTTCGGCAAAATATGCCACCAGCAGGGGAATATCACCTTTACGCTGACGTAGTGGCGGCAGCATCACGGTGATAACATTTAAACGGTAATAAAGGTCGCGCCGAAAGCTGCCCTCTTGCATCATCACTTCAAGGGGGCTATTGGTGGCAGCAATCACCCGGACATCGATTTTAATTGGATGGCATCCGCCGATTCGCTCGATTTCCTGTTCTTGAAGCACCCGCAGCAGTTTAGCCTGCATTGCCTTATCCATATCACCGATTTCATCCAGAAAAATAGTGCCGCCGCTGGCGATTTCGAATTTCCCGCGTTTATCCTTATAGGCTCCAGTAAAGGCGCCTTTTTCATAACCAAACAGTTCACTTTCTAGCAGATTTGCAGGAATCGCCGCGCAATTCATCCCGACAAAGGGTTTTTTATTGCGCGAACCGGCCCGGTGAATGGCTCGTGCGACCAGTTCCTTACCAGTACCGCTTTCCCCCCGGATCAGTACCGCGGCATCGGTTCGGGCGGCCTTTGAGGCGACCGTTAAGCTTTCAATCAAGGCACCACTTTTGCCAACGATATGACTAAAAGAATCGTTCAATGCTTCCTTTTTTGCCAGTTCATCCTGGAGAAAACGGGTTTTCTCAGCAAGCAATTCAATCCGGTCGGCCAGCTTGGCAATCTCGGTCAGCTCACGGGCAACAATCACATTGCCACGAAACTTCTTTTCAATAATAATTGGCCGAGCCGTCATAATAAATTCACGATTGTCCTGATTGGTCATAATCAGCTCGCCCTGCCCCGAGAAAAAAGCTTCGCCAAATTTTTCAGCAGGAAATAAATCCTGAATCTTTCGCGATAAAACCTGGCTGCCTTCTTTTCTGAACATCTTGACAAAGGGGTGGTTGACATAGGTGACCTCGCGAAAATGATTGATCATACAGATCCCATCATCGACGGTTTCAAGAATATTATTAAGTTTTTCCTTTAGTTCCTTGACCGAATGAAGCTCCCAGGATAATTCTTCAATCTGCGAGATATCCTGAAAAACGACCACCCCACCGACCACCTCGTCATCAACAACAATCGGGCTCTTATTGGTTATTACCCATTTTTTGCCAATTTTATGCTTTAGTCCCAAATTTTCTCTTTTGGAAGCGAGCAAATCATTTAAATTAAAATTGGGGACCCACTCATCGGCCTTTTTGCCAATAATATCGCCGGCTTTAATGCCGGTAATTTCTTCTGCCGCGCGATTAAAAATATTGATGATCCCGTTACTGTCCATGGCAATCAAGCCATTGTTGATGCTTTCAAAAATCTTTTCACTGGCCAGGGTATTTTCCTGCAGGATGCTATCAATCGCTTCAGTATCCGGTACTTCTAGCTCGGCCGTTTGGCTTAAAAACGAGCCCAGTTTAAAAACGGCCTCTTCACTGCCCGGGTCGGCGCTGTAGACCTCAACCATCTCCCCGTTCTTTATTTTTAAGGAAACTAGTGCTAGTACCGAATTACAGGCCACCCCTTCGCGGGAATTAATCCGTCGCAGATACAATTGACAATCCCAGATTTTTTCGATTTTTTGAGCCTGTCTGGCCACCATAGCCGCTACCCGAGTATGTATCCCATTTTTATTATTTATCACAATCCGTCGTGCCTGATCCATCCGCTCTCCTTATTTTTATGCCCTCTCGGCTTCGTCCGGGCTATATATTTTTACTTTATTTCGTCTTTGATCAAAGTATTCCATTCTTTACAAATCGCCCTATCTATGCCATAATGATAGCGTATAGCTAATCGAGATGCCTTAAAAAATAGGTTATTTTTACACAATATAAAGTGTTATTCAAATTTTTAATACCGGAGGATGAAAATGAAAATTGCTGTTGACTGTGACGATGCCGCTGTTGCTTTTAAAGACGAGATTTATAATTATTTAAAGCAGAACGGTTATGACATCACCGATTTGAAGTATTCCGCCAGCCACGATTGCGATTATCCCGAGATAGCCTTTAACCTCGCCGAGGCCATTAAAAATAAAGAATATGATCGCGGCTTTATCTTTTGCGGCACTGGTCTAGGGGTGGCGATGATGGCCAACAAGGTACCTGGGGTTTTTGCCGGCACCTGTCATGATGTTTATTCAGCTGAACGGCTGGCTAAAAGCAACGACGCCAATGTTCTGACGATGGGGGCTCGGGTAATTGGTACCGAGCTGGCCAAAATGGTCGCTGAAGCTTGGTTAAAAAGTGATTTTCAGGGCGGTGGATCAAGAAAAAAAGTTGATGCGATGCGCCGCCTTGAAAAAACTTATCTCAAATAGGCCGCCATGAAAAAGTTTTTGCTGGGCACCAATTGGAAGATGAACAAAACCCTGGCCGAGGGTCTGGACTATACGACTGGACTGACCACAATCATTGCGCCATATTCCCAGTTCGAGTTTTTTATCATCCCGCCCTACACCCACCTGTGGAAAATCAAAGAAGCGATCACTGCCCAAAAAAGCCCCCTGAAACTAGGCGCCCAGAATATGCACCAGCAAGACAGTGGTCAGTTTACCGGTGAAATTTCACCAGTGATGTTAGCAGAAATCGGTATCGATATTATTGAGCTGGGTCATAGCGAACGGCGCCAATATTTTAATGAAACCGACGAAACGGTTAATCTAAAAACCCTGGCAGCTCTGAAACACGGCTTCACCCCGCTGATTTGCATCGGCGAACAGCTGGTTGATAAAGACTATCACGTCTCTAAAGAAATGCTAGCCAAGCAGTTGAAAATCGCACTAAAAGATGTGCTCGCTGATGATATCGGAAATTTCTGGATCGCCTACGAACCGGTCTGGGCGATTGGCGTCAATGGGATTCCCGCAGAAACGCCCTATGTGGAAGAAATCCATGACTTTCTCAGAAGCATCTTAATTGATCGTTACGGCGCCCGCGGAGCGGATGTCCCACTGCTGTTTGGCGGCAGCGTCAATATTAATAACGCCCGCGACTATGCGCTGCTTAAAAATGTCGATGGTTTATTTATTGGCCGCAGCGCCTGGGAGCCGGATCTTTTTAAAGCCATTATCGTTGCCGTCGGCGATCTCAGCAATAAGGTATAAGTGCCAGCCAAGTCTTAAATTTTTTAGGGCAGGATCTTTTGGTCACTGCCCGACCTCGTCTTCCATTTTTCCCGAATCACTAATGTCCATCAATTCTTCCGGAAAGGGCGCCCAAATCGTCTGCTCAAGAAGATAGCCG
>NZ_CAKMJU010000129.1:0-18406 GCF_927416815.1 uncultured Acetobacterium sp.
TGCTCCACCTTTGCTTACCTTACTGTCGCCCTTTGCTAAACTAACCCTAAAAAAAAAGACCTGAATGCAGTAAGCTGCCTTCAGGTCATGGTTTTATTTTATTTACTGTTGTGATTTGCTTTAGATTAAGAACAATGGTGAAAATACCAATGATACAATGGTCATCAGTTTAATTAAGATATTGATCGAAGGTCCGGAAGTATCCTTAAATGGATCCCCAACAGTAAATAAAATAAAACCAAGACCTGAATGCAGCTTACTGCATTCAGGTCTTTTTTTTTAGGGTTAGTTTAGCAAAGGGCGACAGTAAGGTAAGCAAAGGTGGAGCAAAGGGGGACGGTTTTTCTTGTGTCAACCCTATTTCTTTTCTATGGATGACACAAAAGAACCGTCCCCCTGTGCCGTCCCCCTGTGCGAAGCGACGCACTCAAACTTAAAAAACCCATAAATTGCACCCGAATATACATAATATGATTGACAAAATAATAATCCAATACTATAATTTAAACAAAAGGAGTGATAAAATGATAAAAAGCGTGTACAGTTTAATGCTATTTGATGAAATAGTTGAAAAGATAGACCAGATTGCCTATGAAAACAACACCAACCGCTCCCAACTGATCAATGATATCCTGGCCGAAAAAATCGGCCTGGTAACGCCGGAACAGAAAATCCAAAAAATTCTCGAACAGCTTGACGAAAATTTCAGCGATACCTTATCAGTCAGCCAAATCAATAAAAATTCCAGCATTCAATTCGGCAAGAGCCTGAAATATAAGTATCGCCCCAAGGTGCGTTACAGTTACGAATTTATCAGCAGTAAGCGGGGTAAATATGCCGTCCTAAAAATCAGCTCCCGAACCAAGTCTGAAAATCTGAATGATCACTTCGACGAATTTTTCAAGCTGATTGCCGGCATTGAAAAAGAACAGCGAGCTGATCATGGAGATTTGGCAGAAAACTTGACCAATCATAAGTTTGTCCGGGCCTTTGAGAATGAAGGCGAGCTAACCCAAGACATCGAAACCGTCACCGACAACCTGACCCGCTACCTAAAAATGATCGACCGCGCCATGAACGCTTATTTTTCACAAGTCGACGAAGCCGAACTAACAGACCTGGTCACCATCCTGGAAACCATTTATCGCGAAGACTACAAAAAAAGAAACCACGATTAAAGTAAACACAAGGTAAGCAAAAGGGAAGTAAAGGGTAAGTAAAAGGTAAGAAGCAAAGGGGAACGGCTCCTCTTGTGTCAACCTAATTTTTTCCCAGAAGACACAGGTAAGCACAGGGGGACGGTTTTTCTTGTGTCAACCTAATTTTCTCTCATTGACGACACAAAAGAACCGTCCCCCTGTGCGATCCCAAAACCAAACCAAAGAAACGAGGTAAAAACGATGGATATGAACTTATTCACCCAAAAATCATTAGAAGCAATCAAAACGGCGGAGCTGATCGCCGGAGAATATAACCACATGGAAATTGAACCAGAGCATTTGCTGATGGGGCTGATTACCCAGGAAAATGGCGTAGTCGGCCGGATCTTTGACCGCTTGGGCAAAAATTCCCACGCCATTGCCGAAGAACTGCGCCGCGAAATCGGCCGGATGCCCAGTGTTTCAGGACCCGGCCGCGAGCAGGGCAAGATCTATGTCAGTGCCGATACCGATAAGGTCTTAAATGAATCCTATAAGGAAGCAAAAAAACTGGATGACCAGTATATTTCGGTCGAGTGTATCTTGCTGGCGCTATACAGTCTGGGCAAAAAATCTAAAGCTGTGGAAACCCTGGAGCGCTATGGCATCGCTAAAAAAGAGGTCGAGAATGTCTTAAAAGAAGTCCGCGGCGGACAGCGGGTTGTCAACGACCATCCTGAGGTCACCTATGAGGCCTTAAACCAATACGGTCACGATCTGGTCCAGGATGCCATCGACAATAAGCTTGATCCGGTGATCGGCCGGGACTCCGAAATCCGTCACGCGATCCGGATCTTAAGCCGTAAAACCAAAAACAATCCGGTTCTGATTGGCGAGCCTGGGGTTGGTAAAACTGCCATCGTCGAAGGCTTAGCAATGCGGATCGTGGCCGGAGATGTCCCTGAAGGACTAAAAGACAAACGGATCATCGCCCTCGATCTGGGTGCTCTGGTAGCTGGAGCTAAATACCGCGGTGAGTTTGAAGAACGCCTCAAAGCAGTCCTAAAAGAAGTGGTCGACAGCAACGGTGAAATCGTCTTGTTTATTGACGAGCTCCATAATATTGTCGGTGCCGGCAAAACCGAAGGCGCCATGGATGCCGGCAATATGTTAAAACCAATGCTGGCCCGTGGCGAGCTCCATTGTATCGGGGCGACCACCCTCGACGAATATCGACAACACATCGAAAAAGACCCGGCGCTGGAACGGCGTTTCCAACCGGTATTAGTCGATGAGCCGACGGTCGAAGATACCATCTCGATCCTGCGTGGCTTAAAGGACACCTACGAACGTTACCACGGGGTGCAGATTCTTGATACCGCCCTGGTCGCCGCGGCCACCTTATCCAACCGCTATATCTCCGACCGCTTTTTGCCCGATAAGGCGATCGATTTAATTGACGAGGCCTGTGCAAAGATCCGTACCGAAATGGACTCGATGCCTGAAGAAATGGACGAGGTTCGCCGCAAGATGATGCAGCTAGAAATTGAAGAGGTCGCCCTCAAAAAAGAGAAGGACACCCTCAGCAAGGAACGGCTGGAACGGCTCCAGAAAGAACTGGTTGAATATAAAGAACGCTTCAATACCATGAGCATTCAATGGGAAAATGAAAAGCAGTCAGCTGATACCTTAAAATCCCTCCAGGAAGAATTGAACCAGCTCACCTACGAACGCGAAAAAGCGATCCGCGAAGGCGATTACCGCAAGGCCTCCGAATTGGAATACGGACTGATCCCCGAAAAAACTGCCAAAATTGAGGCGATCAAACGAAAAGCCGATGAAAAAGGTGACGAAGATAGTCTCAAACGAGAAAAGGTCACCGAAGAAGAAATCGCTGAGATTATCTCCGACTGGACCAATATCCCCTTAAGTAAACTGGTCTCCGGCGAGCGGGAAAAACTGCTGGCGCTGGAAGATACCTTAAAACAACGGGTTATCGGCCAGGAAGAACCAATCATCAAGGTGGTTGACGCGATTATCCGCTCGCGAGCCGGCATTAAAAATCCCAACAGCCCAATTGGCAGCTTCATGTTCTTAGGCCCTACCGGGGTCGGCAAAACCGAGCTGGCCAAAGCTGTCGCCGCGACCCTCTTTGATTCTGAAGAAAACATGATCCGCATCGATATGAGTGAGTATATGGAAAAATTCTCAGTCTCACGGTTAATCGGGGCACCTCCGGGATATGTCGGCTATGAAGAAGGGGGCCAGCTAACTGAAGCCGTCCGCCGTAAACCCTATGCGGTGATCTTGCTCGATGAAATTGAAAAGGCCCATAAGGATGTTTTCAATATCCTACTGCAGATTCTCGATGATGGCCGGATTACCGACTCCCAGGGACGAACCGTCGATTTCAAAAACACCATCATCATCATGACCTCCAATATTGGTTCTGAATATCTGCTAGAAGGAATCAACGCCTTTGGTGAAATCACCGAGCAAACTGAAGCCGCAGTGATGGAGATGCTCAAGAATTACTTCCGGCCAGAATTTTTAAACCGGATCGATGAGGTAGTGCTCTACAAACCGCTTAACAAAGAAGCAATCAGACAAATCGTCAGCCTGCTCCTAAAAGATCTACAAAAGCGGCTCGAGGAACGCCGAATCACCGTCACCCTGACCCAGCCGGCCATCGACGCCGTCATCGAAATGGGCTTCGACCCAGCCTATGGTGCCCGACCATTAAAACGCTACCTACAGAAACACATCGAAACCATGGTCGGCAAAGAAATTATCAAAGGCAATGTCCACGAAGGTCAGGCGATCACCATCGACGTCGACCCCAACGGCGACTTCTATATGGCTTAAATAAGCAAAAGAGTAAGCAAAAGGCGAAGGTAAGAAAATGCGGTAAAGTAAGCACAAGGGGACGGTTTTTCTTGTGTCAACCCTATATCTTTTCCATGGACGACACAAAAGAACCGTCCCCTTGTGCGTTAAACGTCCCCCTGTGCGCTGTCGCTATGTGCGCTCCGCCCCCCCGTTGAAATTTAACAAACACCACCAAAAAAAAGTTGCCTCAAACGATTTAATAATATATACTTCTAGAGGAGACATTTAACCTACAAAAAAATAAGCAAAAAAAGTGTGAAACAAAAGAGCCCAGGGGAACGGTTTTTCTTGTGTCAACCAAGTAAGCAAAGGGGGACGGTTTTTCTTGTGTCAACCTATTTATTTTCCATGGACGACACAAAAGAGTAAGCACAGGGGGACGGTTTTTCTTGTGTCAACCTATTCTTTTCCAATGGACGACACAAAAGAACCGTCCCCCTGTGCGCAAAAGAACCGTCCCCCTGTGCGCAACCCCCCTGTGCGCCCCCCACCAATACAAAAAAAGAAGGGAATTGTTAATGGAAGAAATTAGTTTAAGAGAGATCCTTGACCTTTTGCAGGAAAATTGGAAAATGATCGTCATCATCCCCCTGCTATTAGTTGGATTTACAGCTGCCGGTACGATATTTTTAATTGACAAAACATACAGCAGCAGTACAACGCTGATTGTCGGTAAACCTGAAGGCTATTCAAGTACCATCTCCGATACCGCCAACGAATTGCGGATCAACCAACAATTAGTTGGAACATATAGCGAAATAGCTAAAAGCAAATCAGTGATGACCCAGGTAAATTCAGCCTTGAATCTAGGCTTTAGCGATGCTGAACTGGCCAATATGATCACCGTTGCCACCGTCAATAACACCGAACTGATCAAGATAAGTGTGATCTCAGAAGACCCGGTACAGTCGGCAACGATTGCCAATAAGACCGCCGAAATATTTATGACCGATGTCGCCGAGCTGATGAAGATCAATAACCTGCAAGTTGTTGATGAAGCGGTTGTCAACAGTGGTGCAGTCGGCCCCAACCTCAAACTAAACCTGGCGATTGCGCTGCTATTGGGGCTAATCATCAGTGTCGGGATCATATTTGTAAAAGAAGCCTTAAATACCACCGTCAAGACAGTGGATCAGCTTAAAAACCTGGCCGGAGATGTGTCGATTATTGGCATCATTCCAGAGTGTCAGGAATTGACATTGAACGGAGAAAAATAATGCAAGATACAATTGTCACACATTTAACCCCAAAGTCGCCAATATCTGAAGCCTTTCGCAATATGCGTACCAACGTGCTGTTTTCAGATATCGACAATGAAAGAAAGGTACTGGCCATTACCAGCTGTGGCGGCAGCGAAGGAAAAACAACCATCCTGGCCAATTATGGGGTGACCCTTTGTCAAAGCGGTAAGCGGATTTTGATCATTGATTGCGACTTAAGAAAACCCCAGGTCCATCGCCGCTTTGAGCTGGATAATAGTACCGGGCTGACAAACTTATTATTAAAAGAAATTAAAACCGTCGATGCTTTTCGCAAAACTGAGGTCCCCAATCTTTTTGCAATTTCAGCCGGACCGATTCCGCCAAACCCCTCTGAAATCCTGGCCAGCCGGCGAATGGCAGAAATAATCGAAGAATTAAAACTGCACTTTGACTATATTTTATTAGATACCCCACCCTTGGGGATGGTCACCGATGCAGCAGTATTAAACCCGGTGGTCGATGGCTATATTGTTTTGGCATCGCTTGGAAGCGTCCATCGCGACGCCTTGCTTAACGTTCTCGATACCTTTAAAAAAATCAATGCCCACGTTGTCGGTATTGTGGCCAACAAGGTGCCAATTTCAAAGAAATTTTCAAAATATGGTTATTATAGTGCCTATGCCTATTACGGCGATGAGAACCAGCCCCGTCAGAAAGCGAAAAAAGAAAAGAAAAAATGGCGAAAAGATGGGCTGATTAAAAAAATAGAGCCACTGATTGAACAGGGCGTCAACGAACGGACAGAGCCAAATCCCGCGGAATAATCAATTAGCCCAAAAAGATCGGAAAAGTCCAAAAACGCACCATTATTCATCATATTAGTTGACATGAGTTCAGCAAAGATGCTAATATTAAGCTGCAATTACTATAAAAATTTCTAAAAAATTTCAAGGAGGGTAAAATGAAACGAAACCAGTTAAGTCTTGTTATGGTACTGATGCTTTTGGCGATGATTTTTTCATCCGCCACAACCGTTTTTGCAAATCCCAATGATCAGGTTATTGGAGCGGTACAAGGTTCATCCCTGCCAGCATCCTATGCATCCCAGATCACCAGCTTTTTAAGAGATGCAGACAAGGTACTGACCCAGGAGTCGGCCGATGCCATCTGTGGGAATATCTACGCCGCCGAAGGGATTCTGCAGCAGGGTATGGCCAATGGCGGCTTGTCCGATTCTGATATTATGGCGATCCAGGGTCTTTTTGACGCAGCCTGTGGAGCGGCCAATTTTGTTGTTGCCGAAGTCGGCACGCAGCCCGATGGTGGCACCAGTGTGACCGTGTATGATCCCGAGTCGCAAAAATCGGCGACCGTCCAGGGTAACTCTGTCAGCGTAGCCTCAACATCGCAAAGCGCAGCTGGGGCTACTGGGGCAGCCGTTTCAGCCGATGTCAAGGCAGCTGCTAAAACCACCGCAATCACCAAGACCGGGCTTGATAACCGCTTGTTTATCGTCGCTGGAATCATGGGCCTGCTAACCATTGCCATCAGCATCGTCGTTTACCGAAAGCTTAAAGCACAATAGCCGGATAATTAAATAAAAATAAGTAAAAAAATAAAAATAAGTAAAAGAATAAAAATAAATAAAAAATTGAATAAAAAATCAATAGAAAGAATAATGAGATGAAAAAAGAGAAGACAAACCAGTACGATAGGTCCTCTCGCAGTAAAAGAAAAAGCAAGATAGGGGTATTATGGTTTGCCCCTTTTTTTCTTTTAACTGTGACGCTGATTGTATTGACAATCGCATCCCGTCCCTATATCGATTTTGCCTTTTCAATGGCTAGAATGTTTTTAGTTGATGAACGGCTAATTAGTAATAGCGAGACAGTAACCACTGCGCCAGGCAAATTCCCCTCGTTTGGCGAAGAATTCGGAAGAATCAAAATTGAAAAGATTGCCTTAATGGGGGCCCTTTATCAGGGTGACACCGAAGATATTCTCAGTAAGGGGATCGGTCACTTTTATGGTTCGGCACTGCCTGGCGAAGGTTCGAATGTCGTTTTCAGCGCCCATCGCAATACCTATTTTGGGCAGCTGGGCGCCTTAACACCGGGAGATCGGGTTAGCCTGGAGACTTCTGGTGGCGAGTTTGTTTATGAAATGGTCGATGCACTGATTATCTCAGAATATGATGAGCAATACATTATGCCAACATCGGACGAGCTGCTAACCTTGCTGACCTGCTATCCCTTTGATTTTATCGGTGAAACCGCCGACCGTTATATCGTCCGCTGTCGGCTAGTCAGTGGCCCGCAAAATGCCTGGGGAGGTGTCTAAGATGACAATTGCAAAAGATCTCTTAAGAATACTGATTTCCTTCCTGCTCATTTTGGTCTTAATCGCACTTCAGGCGATTTTATTCCTCGATGCAATTTTACTTAACCCGATTTCCTATTACGAATATATCAATACCCCAGCCTATTATGACAAACTCAAAGAACAGATTGATTTTGGTTTAGAAGAGGTCGGTCGCTTTACCAATATCCCCGGCGAACTGCTGACCGGGGCAGTTACCGATGGTGAAATAAAAGACTATACCCAAACGGCGATCAAAGAGATGATCGCCTATTTACGGGGCGACCGTCAGGACTACAGCCTCAAATACGATACATCAGCGATCAAAGCCAAGCTTGAGACCCATGTAAAGGACTATGCGGCCAAAAATAATCGGCCATATGATGAACAACTAGCCGCAGAAACCCAGAAGATTAGCAATATGGCCGGAAGCCGAATTGAAAGCTATGCGATGGTGATTGACCCAGCCCTGCTAAAACAATTTGGCGCCGATAAAAAAATCCAGCAGGTGCTCAGCAAAATTCGGCTTGCCGAAGCCGGTCTGGTGTTAGCGATGCTCTTGCTGGTCTTCTTGCTGTGGCTAACCAATAAAAATCACCGGATGCGGACACTCTGGTGGTCCGGTTCGGCTTTGCTGGTCAGCTCAATTGTCCTGCTGATCCCTGGCATCGTGATTAAGTTTATGAATGTCGCCGGCCGGGTCGGCTTGACCGATAATTACGTAACCTGGGTGCTAGAACGGTCGATCAATACGATGCTGATGAAATGGAATCTGATGCAGGGCTTGTTTTTAATCATCGGAGTACTACTAATGTTGGGATATGTCTTATATCGTCGCAAACAAATTTTAAAATCAGCCAGCTAAAGTTAAATCAGCCAATCATTACTAACCATACTTAAACAATAAACGTTATAAAAAAAGCCGAAACCATCGTGAAGATGGCCACGGTTTTTTTTATTGACAAGAAACTTTGACATTTGCTAAAGATTCTGATTAATTTATTGTAACTCTTTAAGAAAAATTTAAAAAATCGCGTCACACAACTTGCCACAGATTGAAATCGTCTTTTTTTTGTGGTAGAATGACAGGGTGTCGTTGGCGAAGATAAAAATACGAATATACTAATCGAGTTAATAGTAGGATTGCTTAATGCAGACTTAAAGAGTTTAATACAATATATATTAGAAAATAGTGATTATAAGTTGACGAATGTATGGGTATGCCCTATAATTGATAACAATATGGTGTGCTTTAATAATAATAAATGCTCAAAAATAAAACAATAGGAGATAATAATGCTGAACTATAAAAAAGATCAAATGAACAGAGTAATGATGCTAATGGTTTTAGACCTTATGATGTTCGCAGCGTCCTATTATATTTCATATTTACTTCGTTTTAATTTTATCATCCCTTCAGGCATGTTCTGGGGGATCAGCAAGCTTCTTGTTGGGGCAATTATGATTAAGTTAATGGTGTTCATGGTTGCCGGCATGTATAAAACGCTGTGGCGCTATGCCAGCATTGAAGAAATGCTGCAAGTTGTAATCGCGGTATTTATCGCAAACGCCTTTGCCAATATTAGCCTCGGGATCATGGGTGCGGATTTACCAAATTCGGTGCTGGTGCTCACGATGATGTTTGATTTTATTTTAGCCGGCGGGGTACGCCTCTCTTATCGGTTGGCACGACGGTTAAAAAAGAAGCATGCCGGAGCAGATTGTCCCAAAGACGAACAGGTGCTGATTTTTGGGGCTGGTCAGGCGGGCATCAAAATGGTTAAAGACCTGATGATCAATGCTAAAACCAAGCGTTATAATATTGTCGGCTTTCTCGATGATGACCCCTTAAAAGAAGGTAAAAAAGTCAAAGGCATTCCCGTTCTGGGCAACCGCTATGCCTTTGATAAGGTCGTCAAGCAGTATAACATCAGCCAGATTATTATTGCCTGCCCGGGCTGCCATAGCCACGTGATCAAGGAAGTAGCAGAACTTGCAGGTGCCACTCAGCTACCGGTAAAAATTTTGCCGGGTTTTGATGAATTACTTAATTATGATGTCAACGTCAGTCGTTTAAGAGACCTGCAGATTGAAGATCTGCTAAACCGCGACGAGGTCGAATTAGACAAAGAACAGATCTCAGCCTTTATCAAAGGTAAAAGAGTGATGATCACCGGCGGTGGTGGTTCCATCGGTTCAGAACTGTGTCGCCAGATTATCCGCTTTAAACCGCGGGAAATGATTGTCCTGGATATCTATGAAAATTCCCTTTATCATCTGGAGTTGGAATTAGCCGAATACCTCGAAAAAGAAAAAATATACGGCACCACGGTAGATTTAGAAATTGCCTCGATCCGCGACAAAAAGCGCATCAATCAGCTGTTTGAGCTCTA
The DNA here is from genome assembly GCF_927416815.1 of uncultured Acetobacterium sp. Classification (NCBI taxonomy): domain Bacteria; kingdom Bacillati; phylum Bacillota; class Clostridia; order Eubacteriales; family Eubacteriaceae; genus Acetobacterium; species uncultured Acetobacterium sp. The sequence continues at coordinate 9,982 of NZ_CAKMJU010000129.1, forward strand.
CCGGCCGCAGGTTGTCTTTCATGCCGCAGCCCATAAGCATGTGCCCCTAATGGAAAAAACCCCCAAAGAGGCCGTCAAAAATAATGTCTTTGGAACAAAGAATCTCCTGGATGCCTCGGTTAAATATCGGGTTGAAAAGTTTGTTCAAATTTCGACCGACAAGGCTGTCAAACCTACCAACGTCATGGGCGCCACAAAAAGGGTCTGTGAAATATTGGTGCAAATGTATAATCATGCCTACAAAACAGATTTTGTAGCCGTCCGCTTTGGCAATGTACTGGGAAGTAATGGCAGTGTGATCCCTATTTTTAAAAATCAGATTGCCAGTGGCGGCCCGATAACGGTTACCCATAAGGATATAACCCGCTATTTTATGACAATTCCGGAAGCAACCCAACTGGTTCTTCAGGCCGGCTCGATTGCCAAAGGCGGCGAGATTTTTGTCCTCAACATGGGAGATTCCGTAAAAATTGTCGAGTTGGCTGAAAAAATGATCCGTCTATCCGGGCTTCGACCCTATACCGACATTCCGATTATCTTTACCGGTTTACGACCGGGCGAAAAGCTCTATGAAGAGTTGTCTTATAATTTAAAAACCTTTGATCCGACCATCCATGCCGACATCTTCGTAGAAAATCTCTGGGCAGTCGAAAAAAGCTGGATGGAGCGAGAGATGGAACAGCTAAAAATGGCGGCTGAAATCGGCAGTGATGAAGACGTCATCAACCGCTTAAAATCAATCGTCCCAGATTATTTACCAAACCGCCTTATTATGCCGTTTGAAATAGAAATAGAAAAAGTCAAAGAAGGGATTCATGATGATCGATATACACGCACACTTGTTGCCGGGAGTGGATGATGGTGCCGGAAGCCTGGCTGAAAGCCTGGCCATGATCCGCCGGGCCAAACAACAAGGTTTCCGGGGAATTGTCCTAACTCCCCATTTTTATCCCGATAATGATATGACATCGAGTATCGCAGCAAACCAAGCCCAGCTTGAAAACCTCAAGCAGGCCGTCCGCCAAGCAGGGATTGAGATCTTTCTGTTTTTAGGTAATGAGATCTTCTATTGCCAGGATACCCTTACCCAGCTCGAACAAGGCTGCTACACCACTTTAAATAACAGCCGTTATCTATTGGTTGAAACGATCCGCCATTCATTGGACTGCTACAGCTTTACGGTGTTTCTCAATCAATTGCGACTCCGCGGTTACATCCCGATTCTAGCCCACCCGGAACGCTATCAGTTTATCCAGAATGACCCCAATGTGCTGGTGCGGTTAATCCAGGATGGCAATCTGGCCCAGCTTAATCTGCTTAGTTTAACTGGCTATTATGGCAGCGATGCCAAGGCCACCGCTGAGATTTTACTAACCCACAACATGGTGCACTTTCTAGCCAGTGATGCCCACAGCACCAAAGCCTATGAGCGCTTTGGCCTGGCGCTAGATGAGGCGACCAAATTGGTGGGTCAAAAGCGGGTCGCCAAACTGCTAGAAGACAACCCCCAGCGGGTGCTGGTTGATGAAAAAATTGCGACGATGGAAGCCTGCTATTATGAAGCAGCCCAAAAGCGAAAAAAGTCTTTGCTGGGGATCTGGAAAAAGCAAGTCCAGTTAGGCTAAAAAGTAAGATTTAAAGTAAAACAAAAGTAAAATAAAAAGTTGACTAAAGAAGTTGGAATTCTGTTACAATAATAAAGGAGACGTTTTATGGTTTATGGAGTAATTAAACGAAGTGTGGATATCATTCTCTCGCTGTTAGGGCTGATCCTATTGAGCCCACTATTTTTGATCTTGATTATTGCCATCAAGCTGGATTCGAAGGGACCGGTATTATTTAAACAAAAACGGGTCGGGATTTATAAAAGCCATTTTTATATTTTAAAATTTCGCACCATGCGAATCGATACACCTAAAGACGTGGCCACCCATTTATTGCCTAACCCTGACCAGTACATCACCCGAATGGGTAAATTCTTAAGAAAAACCAGCCTCGATGAGCTGCCGCAAATTATTAATATCTTAAAAGGTCAAATGAGCATCGTCGGACCACGGCCAGCCCTGTGGAATCAGTATGATCTGATTGCTGAGCGCGATAAATATGGCGCCAATGATGTAGCCGTCGGCTTAACTGGCTGGGCTCAGATCAATGGGCGGGATGAGCTGCCAATTGAAGTGAAAGCAAAGTTGGATGGAGAATATGTAAAACGGCGAGGGCTGTGGTTTGATATCAAGTGTGTTTTTTGTACGGTGGAGTGTGTATGTAAGCGGGATGGGGTTGTCGAAGGTGGCACCGGAACCTTGGTCCGCCAGGAAGTGTCGCCTTTGGATGAGCGGGGCTAGTGTGAAGGCCTCGGCAGTTTGGCTTAAGTAGGATGAGTTTACAATTTAATGATGAAATGAGAAGTTATTGCATGAGGGGATTTGTGGATTTGGATATGAGGATGGCAGCGAGGAAGAGGCAGATGACTAAATGCGACTGAAGGATGGGAGGAGTTCGTCTTTTGGTGGCGTTTTTTTTGTGTTTGAAAATTTACCGGAGTGAATTTTTAAAATGCCATGAGAAAGTAATCCCGTAATTAAATAACTTTCGCAAGCACATGTAGTATTGTGTTGTGGCGGAAGAGATAGGTATGGTGGGATGGTTAAAAAAAAGTACATGGATTTGCACCGATCGAATTGATTGGAGTTATTGTAATTATCGTTATTATCGTTATTATCGGTATAATTGCTATGCCGATGTATGGTGGGTTTATGCAAGATGTTGATCTAAGCAACTACTCGAAAAATTCGATGAGTTGAAAATTTTATAATAAGTTGTAATGAACGTAGAGTAAGAAGTACCGAAGAGTGCCGTATAAGAACAAAGTGAAAGTAGGTGAGTAGAATTGGCTAAAGATAATTTAGAAAGAAGCACATATCTCTCTATAAAAGAAATTCTAACCAGTGCTCGCGAGAAAGCCTATAAAGCCGTTAATTTTGCCATGGTTGAAGCTTACTGGAATGTAGGTAAGCTGATTGTAGAAGCTCAAGATGGAAATGAACGTGCTGAATATGGTGACTATTTACTTAAAAATATATCAAAAGAACTTACTAAAGAATTTGGTAAAGGATTTACTATTACCAATTTAAAGTATATGCGCCAGTTTTACCTTGCCTTTTCAAAAGGTCACACACTGTGTGACCAATTGTCTTGGTCGCACTACAGACTTTTGTCGAAAATCGATGATGAAAACATTAGACGTTTTTATGTAGATGAATGTGTAGAAGGCAATTGGAGTGTAAGACAGTTAGAACGGCAAATTAACTCGTTCTATTATCAAAGAATTCTTGCAAGCCAGAACAAGCAGAACGTTCGAAATGAAATTAAACAGCTGGAAAAAGGAATACAGGCGGAAGATATCATCAAAGATCCATTTGTGCTTGAATTTATGGGCTTGAATGATCATCGGGATTTCACAGAAATTGAAGTTGAAAAAGCTTTAATGGACAATCTGCAGAAATTTCTTTTAGAGCTTGGCAAAGGCTTTTCATTCGTTGCAAGACAGAAAAGAATTACTGCAGAGGGAGATCATTTCTATATAGATCTAGTTTTTTATAATTATATCTTGAAATGCTTTATTCTTATTGATTTGAAGGTGGGTAAACTGAGTCATCAAGATATTGGACAAATGGATTTTTATGTAAGATATTTTGAGAATGAGATTAAATCAGATTCTGATAATCCGACAATAGGCATTATCTTATCGTCTGAAAGAAATGAAACGGTTGTAAAATACTCTGTGTTAGAGGAAAGTAAGCAGCTTTTTTCTGCTAAATACCTTCCTTATTTACCTACAGAGGAAGAACTAAAGAAGGAATTGAAGCGGGAGAGGAATTTGATTGAAATTGAGAAAGGGTTGCAAGATTAGTCACGCACTGCGTGACCAATTAACGATTTCAGTATGGGCATAATTTGCCTAAACTAATTCAGAGATAGGTCATATTTGAGTTGTTGCATAATATGCAACAACTGAGAGAATTTATGTAATTGAACTCGAGGAGATTAAAAATGAACTATAAAGGATTCCTTGACAGTTGGAAAGTAACAATGAATTTACGTTTGGAACACATTATGTGTACAATAGTCATAACCGAAAATGTAGTCCAACTAAAAAAATCAGACTACAGGCTTGAATCCAGTAATATCAATGTTTTAAAGGTTTTGTAGTCTATGTAGTCTGAGAAATCGCAAAATTTTTGATTGGATGTATATATCGACGTGAGTATGGTGAAAGGATAAATAGCTGATAGTTGGACAGTTGGAAAGTAGACAGGAAAAGCTTTTGAACTTCCTGACCAACTGACCAACCGACCAACTGACCAACTAATAACCCGGAGGTTTCGCAATGTACGATGATACTAGCAAATTAATAGTGTGGCAAAGATCTCATGAGTTGGTCTTAAAAATATATGAAGTTACAAAAAGCTTTCCAAAAGACGAGCAGTTCGGCTTGACATCTCAGGTTAGACGAGCGGCTGTTTCGATACCTAGCAATATTGTAGAAGGCAAAGCAAGAGGGTCTAATAAAGATTTTAACAGGTTTTTACTGATAGCTAGAGGTTCTCTTGAAGAAGTGAAATATCAGATGCTATTGGCTAAGGATTTGAAATATATAGATGAAGTAGTTTATAAAGAAATGTACAGGAGCATGGATGAAGTTGGTAGATTGCTAGGTGGGTTGATAAATAAGTTGGCCAGCAGACAGTAGACGGTTGGACAGGAAGAGCTTTTGATTTTTCCTGATTACTGACCAACTGACCAACCGACCAACCGACCAACTCAAAACGAGGTGAAGTATGAAGCGAGTTTTAATCACTGGTAAGAACAGTTACATCGGTACATCTCTTGAGAATTGGCTCATGAGAGAACCTGATAAATATAAAGTGGATACGGTTGATATGAAGGATGGGTTGTGGAAAGAGAAAGACTTCTCTCAATATGATGTTATTTTTCATGTAGCTGGGATTGCTCATGTGTCAACCGATCCCAAGATGGAAGAGCTCTACTATAAAGTAAATAGAGACTTAACGATTGAAACTGCTGAGAAGGCCAAGGCAGAAGGTGTAAAGCAGTTCGTTTTTATGAGCAGTATTATTGTCTATGGTGATAGTAGCAGTTGTAAGCGAGTCATTGATAAAAATACAGCTCCAACGCCAAGTAATTACTATGGAAACAGCAAGTTACAGGCAGAAGAAGGGATCAAGCATTTAGAATCAGATGATTTTAAGACTGTATTACTTAGACCACCTATGATTTATGGGAGAGGTTCTAAAGGGAACTATCCAAGACTTGCGAATATGGCCAAGAAGATAGCGATGTTTCCTGACGTCGATAATGAGCGCAGTATGCTTCATATAGACAATCTATGTGAGTTCATTAAGGTCATGATTGACTATGAAGAGACCGGGTTGTATTTTCCACAGAACAAGGAGTATGTAAAAACCAGTGAACTGGTTAAGACGATTGCTGAAGTTCATGGGAAGAAGATTGTGATGACGAAGTTGTTTAATCCTGTGTTGAGATTGATGTTTGGAATTGGAACAGTGAATAAGGTATTCGGCAATTTGGTTTATGAGAAGTCTATGAGTGACTATGATAAGGCGAATTATCGAATAAGAGATTTTAGAGAATCTATTGAGTTGACCGAGAAATAATTAGGAAGGGTGGATAAAAGCTTGGAAAAACATATATTAGTAATCGCGCAATATTTCTACCCTGAACAGTTTCGTATCAACGATATTTGTACAGAGTGGGTAAAAAGAGGATACAAAGTAACCGTGGTTACAGGCATTCCAAATTACCCTCAAGGCAAATATTATGATGGGTATGGACTTTTCAAGAAGAGAAAAGAAACCTATAACGGTATAGATATCATAAGAATTCCTTTGATTCCAAGAGGAAACAATGCAATCATGCTTGCTCTTAATTACTTGTCATTCGTAGTGTCGGGTTTCTTCTGGAAAGCTTTTACTAAGGTTAAGTCGGATTATGTATTTATTTTTGAAGTTTCTCCAATGACCCAGGCACTTCCTGGCGTGTGGTATGCCAAGAAAAGAAAGATTCCATGTTACTTGTATGTTCAAGATCTATGGCCTGAAAATGTTGAAATAATAACTGGAATCAAGAATAAGAAAATTATTGGTGCTATTGGTAAAATGGTTGACTACATATATAGAGGCTGTACTAGGATATTTACCACGTCAGAGAGCTTTGTGAAGTCTATTCATGATCGTGGAGTTCCACTAGATAAAATCGCGTACTGGCCGCAATATGCTGAAGATTTTTATATTCCGATTGAGGAAATGAGTATCCCAGAGATACCCAAAGATGATGCGTTCAATATCATTTTTGCAGGGAATATTGGAGCAGCCCAAGGGTTAGATATTCTGCCAAAAGCAGCAGAAATCATAAAGACTAAATCTGAAAAACAGATAAGATTTAATATCGTTGGAGATGGCAGATATAAGAATGAGTTTGTAAACATAGTCAATGCTAAGGGATTGGATGATATGTTTAATTTCATCCCCAAGCAACCGGCAACTAGAATACCAGAGTTCATGGCTGCTAGTGATGCTGCTTTTCTTAGTTTGACGGATAGCCCATTATTTGCGATGACTATACCTGCTAAGCTTCAATCATATATGGCTTGTGGTATTCCCAATATTGCATCTGCAGCGGGTGAAACCGCCAAGATTATCAAAGAATCTAACTCTGGATTATGTGGCAAACCAGGGAATGCAGAAGAACTAGCTGACAATATTATGAAGCTATCTAGCAAGTCCAGAGAAGAACTTGAGATATTAGGCGATAATGCTAGGAAGTATTATGATAGTCATTTTAATAAAACTATTTTGCTAGATAAGATGGACATATATTTTGACAAACAGTATGGAGTGGAGGAAAAGTTAAATGTTTAAAGGAAAGACTTTACTAATCACAGGTGGAACAGGTTCTTTTGGAAATGCAGTAATGAAAAGATTCTTAAATACAGATATTAAAGAAATTCGTATTTTTTCTCGTGACGAAAAGAAACAAGATGATATGAGAAAGTTATACAAGAATGATAAATTGAAGTTTTATATAGGAGATGTTAGAGATCTTGCAAGTGTTAAAAACGCTATGCATGGAGTGGACTATATCTTTCATGCAGCGGCTCTTAAGCAAGTACCTTCTTGTGAGTTTTTTCCTCTTGAGGCGGTAAAAACTAATGTATTAGGAACAGATAATGTATTGTCTGGTGCGATTGAGATGGGAGTTAAAAAGGTAATATGTCTCTCTACAGATAAGGCAGCCTATCCGATCAACGCAATGGGAATATCAAAAGCAATGATGGAGAAGGTGTTTGTAGCTAAAGCAAAAACTGTTGATTTTGATAGAACACTTATTTGTGGTACAAGGTATGGGAATGTAATGGCATCTAGAGGATCTGTGATTCCGTTGTTTATTGATCAGATTAAGAATGGACAACCACTGACAGTAACTGATCCAAATATGACAAGGTTTCTAATGAGTCTTGAAGAAGCTGTTGAGCTTGTTGTGTTTGCATTCCAGAACGCTGAAGCTGGAGATATTATGGTTCAGAAGTCACCTGCATCAACTATAGGAGACTTAGCTCAAGCAGTTAAGGAACTTTTCAAAGCAGATAACGAAATCAAAGTAATTGGTACTCGTCACGGAGAGAAACTTTATGAGACACTTCTAACAAAAGAAGAGCATGTTGTAGCAAAAGATATGGGTGGATTCTATAGAGTGCCTGCTGATAGGAGAGATTTAAACTACGATAAGTACTTTGTTGAAGGAGATCAGAAGCTTTCATCCGAAGATGAGTACAACTCTCATAATACAGAAAGGCTTAATATTGAACAGATTAAAGAGAAGTTATTACAGCTTGATTATGTAAGAGAACAATTGGAAAGTTGGGATAGATAATGAAAATTTTAGTCACTGGGGCAAAGGGATTCATAGGAAAAAACTTAATAGCAGAGCTGAGAAATAGAAAGCACACTCAAATTTTTGAATATGCTCGAGATACAGATTCTTCTCTACTTGATGAGTATTGTAAAGAGGCTGACTTTGTGTTTCATCTCGCGGGAGTTAACCGTCCAAAAGAACAATCTGAGTTTATGGAAGGTAACTTTGGTTTCACCTCCGATCTATTAGATTCTCTTAAGAAACATAATAACACATTTGGAAATCTGTAAACAAGAACTTTAGATCCAGTTTCTTTGCCATAAGCAAGCAAAAGATCTTCTCCCGCCTTCTTACTTTCACCATAAGGATTATCTAGCTCAGCTTGATTATGTAAGAGAACAATTGGAAAGTTGGGATAGATAATGAAAATTTTAGTCACTGGGGCAAAGGGATTCATAGGAAAAAACTT
>NZ_CAKMJU010000130.1:0-2917 GCF_927416815.1 uncultured Acetobacterium sp.
GCGATAATCCTCAATCTGCTGACGACGAAATAGGTGCAGTTCATCTTTGGACATTAAAAATACCTCCATTTATTAATCTGTTGAAGGTATTATCGCATGAATTTGTAGCGTGAAATATGTGCGGACTATTTGACATTAACATTCTTCGGGAATTCATGAAACCATATCGCGAAAAAGTGTTAGCCAAAGCATCAATCCGCTATGAAACGCCCCCTGGCAAACAGGCCCAGGTTGACTGGGGAGAATTCGTTGTCACGATGCCCGATGGAAAGCTCAAAAAATTGTATGCCTTCATCATGGTTTTAGGGCATTCCAGAAATTATTATCTTGAGTTCACGGAGAATTCGAAATTTGACACATTAATCGGTTGCCATGAACGGGCATTTGCCTATTTTGGTGGTGTAACAGAGAGCATTCTGTATGACAATATGAAAACTGTTGTTGCCCACAGTCACAAAACCGGCAACGATAAATGGAATCAGCGGTTTTTGCGATTTGCCGAGCATCACCATTTTATTCCGGTTCGGCATCGGCCTTATCTGCCCCGTTCCAAGGGTTATGTTAAGCGTTCCGTTATGTAAAGAAAGGGCTATTCATTCCCATGCATAACGGAAACGCAGGTGATATTTCTTTACATAATCACCGTTGTTGATTAAAGCTTTTTAACCAGTGTTTTAGATTTTTATTATTATCCCATTTTGCCTCCTCGTCGGGAACAAGTTCTTTACTTGCGGCCTCGATCGCTTCTCTTTTTTTTGAAGCGTCTGCTTTGACATAAACTTCAGTCGTTTTAACACTCACATGACCAAGAAGATCTCTGATATAAATCAGATCCACTCCCGAATCAACAAGTCCCATTGCCGTTGTATGGCGCATTTTATGCGGACTGAAATCAGCTGGAATTAATTCCGGATTTCTTATTCTGGCTAAATCGGCATATTTTTTTATCAGATAATTGATTCCCTGGCGCTTAAACTGGTCTTGTAAGTGATTTTTGAAAAGCCAATCATGATAATGCGATTCCCGGTCAAGACCATAGTTGCTTAGATAATCACGAAGTATTGAGACTGTTGTGTTCATCAATGGAACATATCTGCTTTTCTGCCCCTTGCCATGAATCAGAAGTGTTGATGGCGAATGTAGCGATACATCCTTGACTTTGATATTGATCAACTCACTTACCCGGATTCCCGTTGTATAGAGCACTGTCAGCAGAGCATAATCGCGCGCACCGTTTCGAGTGTGCAGATCAACCTGCTCGAAAAAGAGTTTAACGCCATCAGTCTTAAGGTAAGCGATTTCTTTCTGAGGCGCTTTTTTTACCGGGATACTCAAAACTCGCTGAAACTCAATCAGTGAATCCGGAAATTCATACATCAGAAAAGCAATAAAACTGTTCAGTGCAGCCTGTCGCTGATTTCGTGTCGCAATTGCATTTTTGCGTGTTATTTCCAGCCAGCTTAAAAAGTCCAGTACCGTTTGATAAGTCAAATCAGTAATCTCGATGGAATCAGCAGAAATATTTTTTTCTTCCATGAACGAAAGAAATAGAATAAATGCATAGCGATACGAATCAATCGTCATCGGTGTACAGCCTTTCTCATTGGGGAGATAGACGATAAAAAATTTATTCAAATAGAAGGCAAACTTAGTTGTTTTCAAGGTTCACCTCGCCAAATACGGCATCAATCTTGTCTTTGAATTGTTTTTCGATGTACGGAAAGAGACTCATTGTCAGTCGGACATACTGTTCGGTTGCATAAATCGTTTTGTGACCGAGATATGTGGATAATATTGGCAGCGCCACATACATATCAGCACCGGCATCAATCATCTGTTTAAAGGAATTGACGGCAAATGTATGTCGGAAATCGTGAATTCTCGGACCTTCATTATTACCAGTGAATGGAATGCCTGCTTTTTTGAGAAACAGTCGATGGCGCTTATAAATACTGTCACCACTGCACCGACCACCATTTATCGTCGTGAAAATATAATCTTTATCATCAAGTAAATAGAAAGTTCGTACGGCAAACTGTTTTACTAATGCGATCAATTCTTTATTGAGGACAATATATCGTTCGCAGTTGTTTTTGGTCTCAAACAGCTTGATAATCCCCGCTTCCAGATCGACATCCTGTTTTCTGATTCCCAATGTTTCATTGATTCGGGTGCCACAGCAATAGAGGATTCGAAATAAAACCGGATATTGGATCTTGTCCTTTTTGTTTTTTGAAGAATCGAAGGTATCAACCGCATGGAAATACCGGCTTATTTCATCATCAGTATAAATATGCGGCTGAAACTCTGTCTTTCTGAAAGCAATATCCCTTGTTACATAGACATCATGTCCTTTTTTATTAAGGTAGCTCAGAAAATGTTTGATCCCGTTGATTCGGGAATAATGCGTTGTAGAAGCTTCCTGATCGCATTTTTTTATCCATTCCTGGGCGAGTTCTTTGGTAAAAACCGGTTCCGTCAGAACATGCTTATTGCAAAAATGTTCGAAATGTCGCAGATGTGTATAGAAGTTCTTTTCCGTGTACCCGGATGATACTTTATAATCCAGGTATGCGTTGATCTCTTTACTGAAGACGCAAATGAATTCTGGTCGTTTCATCCCCCTACACCTCATAAAACGCTGTTGCAAGAGCAGGGATGGGGAGCGGGCATTCTCTTAAACGATTGATATCAACCGCCAGGTATCCCTTTGTTGACTCGGTGTTTTGATGCCCAAGAACGGTGCTGATAATTGAGATCGGGACATTCTTTTTCAGAAGATTCGTAGCCAGGCTATGTCTCAAGGAATGTGCACCATGCTTTTTTTCCTTCCAGTGACTGATGTTTGCAAGCCGCATATATTTTGCAACAATGGAATGAATTGTCGTTTTACAAAGCTTTTTTCCCCGTTTTGCTG
>NZ_CAKMJU010000131.1:0-8681 GCF_927416815.1 uncultured Acetobacterium sp.
AATTTATCAGATCTTCGGGATTGTCGATCTGGTTAAACGCCGGAAAACCTCAGTGAATGAAAGAAGGTAGTGACAGAAAAAAAACGGGGAATGCTGTATTTTTGCGGCCTGCAGACCCTGTTACTCGAAATCCGGGTTAAATAAATCATGATTTGTGGCTTTCAATAATCTCGTGTAAAAAACATTGGTGTTCTTTAGTGGATCAGGCATGGAGCTCACAAACGTTAAAATTTCGCGGTCATACTTTTCGTATATTTCATTTTTTATTATATTGATTGCTGTCGATTTTCCATAACCTGATGGTCCATAAATAATCATCCCTTGTATTCTAAATTTGATAGCTTCGTCTATTTTTTTGATTGCTTCTTCGACAATCGATGTTTTTATTTTGTAATTACCAGTGTGAATGGGATGTTTATTTTTTACTATTGATTTTACTTGATCAAATTGATCTGCACTCATTTTATTTTAGTCCTTTCATTTAATTACCATTAGGCGTTTGCGAAACGCCAAACCCCGCATAAAAGCAGGATTTATTCTTGCATAAAAAAATATAACTCCTCACCAGATTATGATAAAATTGAGTTGCAAAACCAACAATCTATCAACCTGAAAGGAGTTATATATGGATATTTTACCACAAAAACAGCTTTCTTTGGCAGACATTTACACCGATTGTCAAAATATTTTCGAGACCGATCAACATCGGTTTCTTTCGCTTCTCGAGGAAAATCTTAATCTGGATATTCTGATTCCCGGTTCTTTTTATCGACACTATTATTCACCAACAGGTCGTCCCCGGGAGTTTGAACTGCATTCAATGATTCGCGCTTTACTGCTTCAGAAAATCTTCTCGATTCCTTCGGATGCGCTTCTGCTTATCTTTCTGAAATTTTCCGCTGAAATAAGAAATTTCTGCGGGTTTAAACGCGTACCGGATGCTTCCCGATTTACACGCTTCAAACAGGAGTTTCTGCTGGACTTACAATCGTTTTTTGATCATCTTGTGGATGTCACTGAACCGATCTGCCAGGCCATTGACCCTCAAAAAGCGGCGATGTCAATCTTTGACACATCCGGGATTGAAACCTATGTCACTGAGAATAATCCCAAATACTTTAATCGCATCATGATTCAATTAAAAGCCTTTAAAAAAGCCAATCAGCTGCCGGATTCCTATGATCCACATAAAGCGGCCTATAAAATGATGCCTTCTCATGCTACCGCCAATCCCGCAATCAAGCAACTCTACATCAATGGCCATTTCTGTTATGTTTATAAGTTTGGCATGATTACCAATGGGCTGGGGATTGTTCGTGACATTACTTTCTACAACCGGGATTTTCTGGATGCCCATCCGGACATTGTCGTTGAAAAAAAGTCAAATTCACCAGATGAAGATAAATCCTTAAGCGATTCAAAAGCACTGCTGCCAGTTCTGACGGATTTTTTCAACAAACATCCGCTGATTCAGCCCGATGTTTTTCTGGGTGATGCTGCCTTTGATACCATCGCGATTTACTCGGGATTATTCAACGACCTGCATTTTAACCGGGCCTATATTCCTTTAAATCGCCGTTCAAGTCTTGAACACCCTGACTTTACCATCAACAGGGATGGCATTCCCTGTTGTCCGAACGACCCGTCCCTGCCGATGAAGCCGGAAGGTAATACCTCCCATCTTCGGTGTGGCATACCCACCTTTAAATTTGTCTGTCCAAAAATGAAATCGGTAAAATGTGCCGATGGGAAGTATCGTCGCCGTCATCATTGTGATCATCCCTGTACGACCTCGCTCTGTGGCCGGATGGTTTATATTTACCCGGAAAAGAACCTGCGTGCCTATCCTGGAACCATTCGTGGGACAAATGAATGGGCACAGACTTACAAAATTCGGGGTTGTGTTGAACAGTCTATTAATCAGTTCAAAGACAGCTTCTGCGTTGCCAATCGACGGACTCAGAATGAACAAACGCTTCATGCCGACCTTTTACTTTCTGGGATTGCTCAACTCTTAACCGTTATCCTTGCCGATTCGATTCATCAACACCAGTATATTCGCAGTCTCAAACCCCTGATTGCTTAAATCAACTTTCAACTTTTTTCTTTTTCCCTTTTTTCTTTTTCTGATATTCTCACTATTTTTTCTGATGCGTTTCGCAATTACCTAAATTACCATGTTCGTTTGGATGGGTCTGACCATTTCGCCATTAATTCCTCATCGCTTAACAATTTTTTGTCATCTTCAAGAGTGATTTCGTCTATAGTGTTGGAACTTTTTTTATTTTGAGGTAAAATATTTGATTTAGGACTTCTTTTTTCAGCTTCATTTCGTACAGTCGCCAAGTGGGTTGCCGCCGTTTTGCTGGAAAGAGCTTTTTCTTCCAGATTATTTGCAAAATTTGTTATTAAGTCTTCGACGTGACTGTTATTCATGTCATTTCTATTTGCGAAATCTCGAATTAATTTATTTGTTTTTAAAGAAATCGCAGTGCCAATCCGTTTACCTTTGATCACTAAATGTCCGATATGAGCGCCATTTTCTAAATATGCTTCCATCTCTCTAATATCAAGCGGATCAAACTCGATTACAATATTCTTACCAACTGGTGTATAGCTTGAAGACAAAACGGAACTTGTATATTTGTATCCAGCAAAATTGATATATGGCCGGATTCCCTTTTTTTTGTTGCCTTGAACTTTTCTGATTTGATAACATTTCATAAGCGAAAAATCCTTTCTGCTATCATCTGAAACATATGATGGAATCAAGCCTCGATCAATTCGGTCTCTCATAACTGATAGAGGCGAAAATCCACCTAAACCTTGATGAGGTTGCAAATTGTATTCTGAAATAATTATTTCAGCTATTTCGGATATCTCTTTTAGGGTAATCCGATATGTAACAGCATCTTTTTCCGCTCCTATTCGACGAATATCATTAATGTTGCTCCCCGTTGTAGATGGTATTCGATGAAAACCTTTCTCTTCTAAAGTTCTAAAAAATCGTTCAATGAGAGGGCGTCTATGAGGTGTTGCGACAGGGCCAAAATTTATACTGATACCTAATTTTTCTAAATTATCCGTAACGTCACGTGAAAGATGCGATAGTGCATTATCCATACAAATCTCGTCGAAGAGTGCCCATTGCGTATAAGGGACTGCCACTGAGTGGTATCCTTCAATACTTTTTTTAAAATTGAATTGACTAAAATTCAATGATTTATGTGGAATTATTGCGTTTTGTATACATTCTAATACATCAAATCGATTATAGTTTTGACTAACAGAAATAGTGTATCCAAGTATAACGCGAGTTGCTACGTCAATTACTGCAATAATCCAGATACGATTGGCTAAAACGTAAACTGTGTCGCCATGCTCATTTTCAACAGCAACTGTAAATAATGCATCGATTTTATGCCCATCTAACTCAACTTTTGCAAAAGGTCGTATAGGACTGGATTGATCCGACTGTATGCATCTTGTGTTACGAAATAATTGCTCCGCATTTTTTCCGTAACGATTCAATGAAGCATAAGGATTTTCGTCACCAATATTATGCAAAAATCTGACCATTGATCGATATCCTTGGGATTTAGTTTCAAATGGATAGTCGGTCTCTTTAAAGCCGTTTGCTATCAGATTTTTTATTAAAGATTCATGGATTGTTTTAAAAGATGATAATTTGTCCCATTTTGATTTTTTTTCATTAAAATAATCTAATAGTAATTGATCTCGAATATCGGGGTGATCCTCCATTAATTTAATAAATGGACCCTTTCTCGATTTCAATCGGTGCCCTTTTATTAATCCAATATAACCTACAGGTTGGCCACTCGTATCAAGGCTTGCACATCGATCGACAAACTCTTTAATATGAGAATGGTTTATGCCGGTCATTTTTTCTATGTTTTTCATTGACTCACCATTTAAATACAAATCAACTGCTTTTTTCCTTGATTCATAGATTTGTTTATCAGAGTCTGACATATTATAGGTACTTACAGTTCGCCATGTTTTACTTTCTTCATAAAATTTTGCGATCTTATTATTCCAAAAAACGTTTGCCATAACACACCTCTGTATAAAAGTTCAATTCCTGATTAAACACATCCGCTTTGATCTGATCACGTATCAGCAAATAGACCAGGCTTGGAAATACCATTGTTGGCTCTGGATCAGATTCATAGATATGTCCAATTGTAGTATCCCCTACTTGTTCTATAAATCGTTTTATTCGTTTTATACAATTTCCGAGTAACCTTTCATCAGTTCTACAAATGCAGTGATACATAAATCTCATATTATTGAGATGTTCCAGACCTTGAAAAATATCATTTTCAGTACGCACACGATATAGAATATTATTTTTCAAACACCAATTTTTTTGGATAGCAATTTGAGACTTTGCTCTGACTGCGGATTTATTGTCTCCAGTTAAATCAGAAGAATACTTAATTTCCCATAATTCATTAATATTGTCTTCATAAAGAACTTCCATATCAAACACTGTTTTGCACATTTTGCCATCATCATTTTTTCCAGTTATTTGAAGTGGTTGTTCGACGTATTTAATAATTTGCGGGTTCAATTCAACAGATAAAAAGTTCGCATATTCCAGATTACTGTAAAAACATGCCCTTCGATTTAGTTTTAGACTATGACAAATAAAGTAATTCGATCCATAGCTCTGTGAGCGTGGCATTTCGATTGGCTTTTCACTTAACATGGGCTTCCTCCGCAATATTTATTAATCTCAAAACTCAAAAGCAAATATTGTTATCGTTTACTTATCCAATTTTCTTTAGAATAATCACAGAAATTTATTCAAAGATACTTTAAGGTTTAAATACCAAAAATGACGGATTGAATTTTTTATTTCAATCCGTCATTAGGCTCAATTTAATTTGTTAAAAGTATAGTAGTGTTTAATGTTTAAGCTTCATTTGAAACTAAAATAGCAACACTAAATTAATGATCCTTTAATCTATTTTTACAAATTTTTCGTATTCATGACTCTCATAGCATTTAAGACTGCTAACAATGCAACTCCTACATCAGCAAATACTGCTTCCCACATTGTAGCAAGTCCACCGGCACCTAATATTAGGACAATTACTTTTACAACAAACGCCAAAGTAATATTCTGTAATACTATACGTCTCGTTTTCTTTGAAATATTTATTGCACTGATCAGTTTACTCGGTTCATCAGTCATTAGCACAACATCCGCAGCTTCAATAGCGGCATCAGATCCTAACCCCCCCATTGCAACGCCAACATCAGCTCTTGCTAAGACTGGGGCATCATTTATACCATCTCCAACAAAAACAACGCATCCTTTAGTGCTTTTTTGGTTATAAAGCAGCTCCAGTTTTTCTACCTTTTGATCGGGAAGTAGATCCGAATAAACTAAGTCCAATCCTAGTTGCTTACCAACTTTATCACCGATGATCTTATTATCGCCTGTCAGCATAACAGTCTTTTTTATACCGAGTGCTTTTAAGTCACCAACAAGTTTTTTAGAATCCTTTTTGATTTCATCTGAGATGACAATCGAACCTGCATAACTCCGATCTATCGCTATATATACAATTGTTCCAGGTTCATCATTTTCCAGTATGGCTATTTCTTTATCGGCCATCAGCTTTGCATTACCTGCAAAAATTTCCTTCCCTTTAATATTAACCTTTAATCCCAGGCCGGGTAGTTCTTCATGCGCTTCAATTACGCCTTTGTCAATTTCTTTGCCATAAGCTTTCATAATTGATTGAGCAATGGGATGGTTGGAATAATTTTCAGCATATGCAGCATACATTAAAAGCTCATCATTGGTTATGCCTTGGACCGCTTTAATTTCTGTTACTTTAAACACACCTTTTGTCAAGGTTCCAGTTTTATCAAATATTACAGTATCAACATTATTCAAAGCCTCTAGATAATTTCCACCTTTTATCAAGATACCATTTTTTGAAGCGCCTCCAATTCCACCAAAAAAGCCCAGCGGGATTGAAATAACCAATGCACAAGGACAAGAAATTACCAAAAAAACCAATGACCTGTAAATCCAGTCAGAAAAAGTTGCACCTTGGATAACTAAAGGCGGAATAATCGCAAGCGCTAAAGCTGCTACTACTACTATTGGGGTGTATACTCGCGCAAACTTTGTAATAAACTGTTCCGTAGGCGCTTTTCGACTGCTGGCGTTTTCAACCAGTTCCAAAATTCTTGATACCGTGGAATCGCCAAATTCTTTTTTAACTTCAATCGTTAATAACCCGTTTTTATTGATGAACCCTCCGTAGACTTCATTACCAACTTCTACTTCACGAGGAACGGACTCCCCCGTAAGTGCTGAAGTGTCCATCATGGATTTCCCTTCAACAACAACTCCATCAAGTGGTACTTTTTCACCTGGTTTCACAATAATATATTCTCCGATAAGCACATCCTCTGGAGAAACAATTTTGATATCATCCCCATCCTTTAAATTTGCGTAATCAGGTCTAATATCCATAAGTTCGGCAATCGATCGTCTGGACCTGTTTACCGCCAAATCCTGGAAGAATTCGCCCACTTGATAGAACAGCATTACTGCAACACCTTCTGGATATTGACCGATAGCAAATGCTCCTATCGTTGCGATTGACATCAGAAAACTTTCATCAAAAAGCTGTCCGTTTTTTATATCTTTAGCAGCTCGCAACACAACTTCTCCGCCAACTATCAAATACGCAACAAAATACAAAATAAATTCCACTGGTGTTTGGAATGTAAATATTAAAGCAATGGCAAACAACACCCCACCGATTGCTAATTTGACAAGCTCTTTCCTATTTTCATCACCAATTTCCACATGTTCCTCGGTAGCTTTTTTAGCTTCTTCGTTTACCATTACATCAGGCTCTATTTTTTTTACAATAAGTTTAATATCTTTTATTGCTGTTTCGAGATCTCTATTTCTTGTTTCAATATTAAGTTTACCCGTTGTAAAATCAACATTGGCGTTTTTTATGCTATCTAGTTCCTTGATTTTTCCTTCAATTTTCAAAGCACAATTAGCGCAATCAAGTCCTTCTAATACAAGTGTCTTTTTAATGTATTTATCATGCAACTTTTCAGACACAGTGACATCAGGTTCAATCTTATATACAATTTCCGTTACATGTTTAATAACAGATTCTTTCATATCAGCATTATCCAGTTCAATAGTCATAATTTTAGAGACGAAATTAAGCGTGGACTCTTTAACTCCCTCTATATTGTTCGCTTTATCATTAATTTTTGCCGCACAGACAGCACAATCCAAACCATCTAAAACAAGTTCAATTTTTGATTCTTCCATTATTGATCTCCTCCTTTTTTATTATCAACTATATTTCTACTTTTCGTTTATGTGTACCATCCCTTGATTAAATATTTGCTTAACGTGGTCATCATCCAATGAGTAGAATACTACTTTTCCTTCTTTTCTATTTTTCACAAGTTTTGCTTGTTTTAAAACCTTTAGCTGATGTGAAATGGCGGATTGTGTCATATTCAATAGAAATGCGATGTCACATACACACATCTCACTTTCAGCTAATGCCCACAATATTTTGATTCTTGTTGAATCTCCAAAAACCTTGAATAACTCAGCAAGATCATATAGGAGCTCTTCTTTTGGCATTTTATCCTTAACTTGCTTTACAACATCCTCATGGATTACATTACAATCACAACGTTCGATTGGATTCTCAATACGAATCATGTCATTCCCCTTACATTTAAAAGATTTATACATGAACAGCTATTCATGTATCGATTATACCTCTTTCATGGACTAATTGTCAATCAATATTTGAATAATTGTTCATATATTCATTTAAAATAAGATGTTCAGCTCCGAGTATAAAGTCTATGAGTACATTTATGACAAAGTTACATTGTTTCGGGAAGGGTAATATGGTATTGGCTACATATTTTATCAATCTTTACTTTCACAAACATTCAGAAATGATTTATAAGCAATACAATCATGTTTAATTGACATTTACGATCAAATCGATCTTTTTCATGTAAGTTGCTTTCTATGTATATATATTTCATTTATAAAAGAAACTAAAGTTCATAATAATGATTCTAACTTTTTTTACGTGTTATATGTCAAATTTTCGTTTTTTACGTGTTATATGTCAAAAAATCAAAAATTACCACTTATATGTCAAAATATTTTGACATATAAGTGGTAATAAAAAAAACGAATGGCTTTTTTATGGGATTTTTATAATTGAATTTTGTACGGGTTATATGTCAATGCACATACGAATCTTAATTTCTATTTTACTCAACTTCTATATATGTTGAATTAAAGAATTTTACAAATTGAACTGACAATTGTGCAATGTGCGGGCGAGGGTCTGACCCCTTGGTCATCACGGATCTCCCCTTGTTAAATCTTTAATATTATATATACTCAACTTTCCCAGCACAAAAATACAGATGAGCCATTACACATAGCCATTTAAACTTCTAAAAATATAGAAGTTGACAGAAAAATGCACCTTTCCTGTCTGATTTTTGTTTGGTTTGCATCTACATTATATCAGACGTTGGGTGCATTTTTCTGTCAACTTCTATATTTTTAGAAGTTTAAATGGCTATGTGTAATGGCTCAGCTGTATTTTTGAGCTGGGAAA
>NZ_CAKMJU010000132.1:0-59813 GCF_927416815.1 uncultured Acetobacterium sp.
AGACAGATTCCTCCAGATTTTCCAGCCACTTCAAAAAACTAAAAAAGACGACCCGAGTCCCGAAGAACCCGAATCGTCTCTATTCTCTGTTTCTAAACCTTCCAGCTCAATAAGTTAAGTTGAATAAGTTAAGTGACAGGCTACTGTTTGTCTTCGTTTAGCTAACTACAATACCAGCTAGTGGAGCAGAAGCATAGTTTGAAAGTGTTGCTTTTACTCTTACTGAATAAGTATTAGCACCTGCGACAGTAATTACACCTGCACCATCAGAGGTTACAGTTGTCCATGTTGTACCATCAGTAGATACTTCATAATCAGTGGTGGCTACTCCACCAGTAATAGTAAATGAACCATCAGTTGTACCAGTTAAAACAGGTGTAGCAGCTCTAGCAGGAGCAGCTACTGTTGCTGATGCTACTGATGCGAATGCACTTGCAGTTGCTGTAGTTCTTACAGAGATAGCTTGTGCTGGTGTTAATGCTACACCCGCTCCTGTTCCTGTAGTCCAATCGCCTGCATCAATTTGGTATTCTTGTGTTGTGGCAACAACGCTTGATGTTTCAGTTGCGTTGTTGATAGTCAGAGCTGCTGGTGCTGCTGGTCGAGCTGCAACAACTAAAGTCTGTGTAGCACCTGGTACTGTAGTAGCTGTTTGCTTAACTCGGAAGTACATATCTGTACCTGGAGTTAATGCTACAGCTGCTCCTGTTCCATCAGTAGGAGTAGAGAATGCTGCGTTGTCATCATATTCTACAGTTGCAGGAACAGTTTGGGTAGTTTCTTCTGCAGTGTAGTTAATTGTGTATGTTGGTGCTGCAGCTTGTGTAATTGCTAATGTACCGTTAGTACCATCTTTGTCAGATGTTGTTGGTACATATAAGTTTTGGGTTTCAGCTGCGTCTTTAAGATCTTTAATATCTACTACGGAAGCCGCTTTAACAACAGTTGTTCCTGAAGTTAATGGTGTTCCTAAGTTAAGAACTAAAGTATCATTTGGAACAGTTGTCTGTGTAGCGGTTACAGAACTAATAGTATTAAGTGTACCACCAGACTGTACAGTAAAGTCATTAGCATATAAACCAAGGATAGTATCATCTAATGATTCTGAGAATACTACGTTAATCTGAGTTGTTGAACCATTAACTTTAGCGATTGATAATAATTCTGGTGCAATTAAATCTTCGTAAACAACCTGTCCTGGGATAGCCACGATTGGTGTACCATAAACGTTGGTTGAGGTTTCTGTAGCTGTTGCAAGTGTTGCTCCAACACCAGCAGCTTTAATTGCAGCC
Source organism: uncultured Acetobacterium sp. (assembly GCF_927416815.1). Lineage (NCBI taxonomy): Bacteria > Bacillati > Bacillota > Clostridia > Eubacteriales > Eubacteriaceae > Acetobacterium > uncultured Acetobacterium sp. Next base: position 1,293 of record NZ_CAKMJU010000132.1, read on the forward strand.
ATTTTGCCTGCATTTGTGAATTCAAGAACTACTTTTTTACCTGACATATAAGCTGCATCAGCTTGTTGACCGGCAACAGTAAAGTCGGTTCTTACCAAAGTTGTAATTGCTTGATCCATTGAGAACTCAGCAGTTACTTTGCTTGAAGTAGCAGTTAATTTAAAGCTTTCTGCTACATAAGCAGGTCCTGTTGCTGTGTTAGGAGCTGTGATTGACAGTAAGCCTGTAGAGATATTCTGTAATACATTTCCACCAGCGTCTTTAACGTTTGATGTATTTAATAGAATTACTGAATATTGAGTAGTAGCGGTACCATTTACAACATATGATGTTGGGAATGTGATTTCTACTGATTTGTTATCAGCTCCGGCTACAAGAGTTGTACCTGATGGTAAGTTTCTAGTAACAGCTGGAGTTGCATTATCTTGATATTGGTAGTTAGCTGCGTTTGTGATAGTGCTAGCATCCATAGCTTCTGAGAAGTTTACGGCTACTTTTGTAGTAGAACCAGCTACTTCAATTCTAGATAATACTGTAGGTGCTACATCATCAATTCCGCTGAATGATGTTGTATAAGGATCCATAACATTAGGAACCTTAGCTAAGTCAACAACATTTTTAATTGTTAATGAGTAGTTAGATCCTACTAAAGGAGTTGTAAAGTTAATGTCATAGGTATCAGCTGAAGTCGTTGTTGCGATTGCATAATTTGTGTTAGAGATTGTCAAACCAGACGAATCTTTTACCACATAATTTGCTTTGTTTGTTGCGTAAGCAGAATTTACATCTTCACTGAATTTAACTCGTACTTGAGAATTAGTGATTGATGAAACACTGGTTACGGTTGGTTTAGTTGTATCCGTTGTCGCAGTAAAGGCTACTCGTGTATCAGCAGTAGCGTTTAATAAGTTACCATAGCTATCAGCCACAGTATTTTTTACTACAGTTAAAGTGTTAGCACCAGCAGAAACATTTGCAATACTAGCTAGTTTAACAACTGTATCGCCTGTGCCACTCTTGAATGTTCCAACTGTTGATAAAGTTACATCATTAACTTTATAGTTAGCTGCAGTCAAAGCACTTGTAGCCATTGCTCTGTCATATGTTACGTAAATAGTACCATTATCCTGGCCTGTTACGCTTACAATGGTAGGAGCATTAACAACACTTGCAATTGTAAAGCTATTTGCTTGTTCAACTAATGCAAAACCTGCTGCATCTTTAAGGTTGGTTCCATCGCTTGCTAATGTAGTAAGTGAATATGTACCAGCGTTTATTGCTGTTGCAAAGTCAAGAACAAGTTTGTTTGAGTAATTTGATGCTGTCAAGTTCTGCGCTGTTGCAGAAGAGAAACCATAGTTGGTTAAATATTGACCATCAATTTTAAATTTGCTACCAGCAGCTGTTACAAAACCTGGGTTCATAAATACTGGTTCTGAGAATACTACTGTAAGTTGTTTATTTCCTGTAACAGTAATAGATGATACTGTTGGCACTACTGTGTCAGAGAATGTCAAAGTTGTTTCATAAGTAGGTACTGTCTGAGTTGAGCTTCCGCCAAAGATCATATTTCCTTTTACTTTAAATGCAGCTTTAGCAAATTGTACTTGAGCTGTATTTAAATTAATTAAAACTGTTTTCTTATCAGACTGTAATTCTGCTTTATCAGATGCTGTTAAATCAACTCCAGCTAACACATAGTTAGTGATAGTTTCAGCAGAAGTTTTGTCAACTTCTCCAGCAAATGTTACTTTTACCTGATTAAGGTTAATAGCACTTACCGATTCAACCTTAAGCACTTTAACCAAGTTAGCTTGAGCTGCTGTAATAGCTGCTGTCGCTTCATCAACTTCTGTCTGTGTATTATCGACAGTAACAACATTAGCATCTACTACTGCTTTGTATGTTGTCCATGAAGCTGCTGTATAATCAGCTTGTTTTACTGCTGCTAAAGCTGCTTCATAAGCAGTTAAATCAGCTTCAGTCTGTACGATCTTAATCTCAAGCGCTTCTAATCGTAAACCAGAACCAGTGGTTCCTAACTGATCGCCATCAGCATACCATGCGGTATCGCCAATGTTTTGAACGTGTCCACGGTACTCTACTGAATAACCTTCAGCAACTTCGCCTTCATCGTCCACTAAAGCAATCTCAATCGCTTCGATTCTCAGGCCTTCGCCTTCAGTTCCAGCCATTGCACCGTCATTTACAAAGCCCATCCAGCCTTTGTTTTGAACATGTACTTGGTATTCGATGTTAAGTCCTTCTGGAGCATCGTCTGCTAATTTAATCCAGAATGCTTCAAGTCTTAGGCCTTCGCCTACGGTTCCTAATCGGTCAGGTCCTTGAATCCAAGTACCATCCAATGGAAAGTCACCCTTGTTTTCTACGTGACCACGGTACTCAACGCCTACATCAGATGTTTCAGTTGCTTTGACGCCGAATAATCCTAAAAACGAATCCCAAGCCGATACTTTTTCATTGGCTGCGAATACGCTTGAGGAAAATACCATGGAAAGCATTAACAATGTTGTTAAAATGCTAACTGTAATCTTCTTCATACTTTGTTTCCTCCGTTGTTAAATTTTGGTTTTTTATCCGGAACCCCCAGCAAAAACTATTACATTAATCGCCTGGAAATTCCAGAGCTTAATCATGCTCCTTATTTATGTTCTTGATTTACCTTCAACCGCCCCTCTTTCCTCCTTCCTAATATTAAGTTACGCATACCATCCTCCCCTTAAGAAAAGTCTGATCTGCCGATACAGTGAAACGGTAAACCGAGAAAGAGCGTTCTTGTATGATTTTACACCTTCTTCTGATCTTTTGCAATAAATATCGTTGTCAATTTGAATAAAAATCGGGATTTTAACATTTTTGAAATCCTAAAAACTGGTTTTGTCTCATATCTTTGACATATTCTAATCTTTTAGAATAACACGATCGCCAATACTTTCAATTGTGGCCATAGCAAGTGCCGATTTTCGGATAAATGAGGCTTAGTCATGCATGTGACGACCGCGATCAGCTCCCTTCTATCATATACCTTAATATACCTAGCTAAACTACTACATACCACCAATAGACCTTTTTAAACAGAAATTTTGGTACTACAACTGATTAACGTTTGGGGCGGCGGTTTTATTGCATCGGATTTTTATTTTTTTATTTTTATTTTTTTATTTTTACTTTTTTATCGAGTGGCTCGGGCATGACTTGGGGACATTGCGCCTTTTATCGCTTTTTGTTTATTACTGCCTGGCTCGGACATGACATGGGGACATTTCGCCTTTCATCCCTGGCGGGCTGACAGGCGTAACGTCCCCAAGTCATGCCCTACTTGATGTCTTCTTCCGGTTGATCCGGTTCTTTTGGCTCTGTTAGGTTGCTTTCAGCAAGGGGCTTTTTCTCGGCGTCAAGGGCTTCGGTTTCTTTTTCGGTGTCTTTTTCCGGCGGGGTTACTTCGGTCACTGGCGGTTCAGTTGGCGGGCTGGGTGGAACGACCGTAACGGCTGGTGTGACAATCGGAGCCGGGCTAGTGGCCTGCGTTCCCTTGGTTTGACTGTTCGATTCTGACGGCGTTTCTGATAGCGTTTCTGGTATTGTTTCAGTTGCCGGCGGGGTCACCGCTGGGCTTCCCTCATTTGGCGTGGTCGGCTTGCTGAGATCCTTGGTTTCTTTAGTGGGTTCATCGCTTTTGATCACCTTGCTGAGATCAACTGATTTTTCTTTAGAAACTTCAATCAGATCAGTCAGCGACATGGCTGCCAGGGCATCCATTTTCAGCGAGCTGTCGGCAATCACCAGTTCCTTCATGACATTAAACTTACCGGTCGAGACATTATATTGTCCGGCCTCGGTCAGTGCCTGGCTATCTGGGCTGACGGTTTGACTGACGACGGTGGCCGAAATATTTTCAGCGGTGGCGCTGTCCTTAATCACCTGATTTAAGGACGTGGCCAGATCATCGGCCTTGGCTGTGCTCTTATTTTCGACTGTCACCATCACCACACTTTTGCTGTCATCGAGATAACCGTTTTTGATCATCGCGGTGATGATCACCCCCACCGACGCTTCAAGGTTGCTCTGATCGAGGTCTTCTGCGTCTAGCAATGTCTGAACATTCTGATCATAGGCTTTGACCGTTAAGATCTGCCGCTGCTTGTTGGTAACAATCTCAACACTCTGCTTGGCATCCAGAGCGATAATGCTTTCCGGCGATTTAAACTGGCCAAACCAGGTGGTCACACAGACTAGCATCACCAGCGCGCCGGCAAAGGCGATCGAAAAGGGCTTGAAAGACCGCGCCATTTTGCCATTCTTTTTAGTCGAGGGGGCCTGTTGGCGGGTGATTGTGTCGTGTTCAGTCATTTTGATCACCGGGATGGCAGCCAGCTTTTCAAAATCCAGGCCGGGCGCCTGGCTGATGCTGCGCTTGAGGGAGGCTTCAATATTTAGTTTTTTATGATGACTCATTTAATCACCTCCTGTTCGGTGAGATGTTTTTTCAATTTTTTTAAGCCGCGATGGTATTTGGATAAAACCGTCGATAGGTTCATCTCAAGGCTCTTGGCAATTTCCCGGTGGGTAAAGCCAGAAATGGCGTGTAAAAGAATAATTTGGGTTTCTTCATTGTTTAAAATTTTCAGAGCCGTTTGCAGCACCAATCGGTCTTCCTTGTCACTGACATAGGAGAAATTTAGATCGTTTTCTAAATCGGTCAGTGTGAGGCTGTCGTTTTTTTGTTTGCTGCGGATCTTGCTAATGGCCAGATTCCGGGCGATGGTAAAGACCCAGGCCATCGGTTTGCCCATTGGCTGATAAAGATGGGCGGCCGCTCGGATCTTTAGGTAGGTGTCCTGAACGACATCCAGGGCATCGTCATGGTTTTTTAAGGTTGACAAGACAAAGGCGTAGACGGTGCGTTCGGTCAGGCGGTAAAATTCTTCGAAGGCGGCCATATCATTATCGGCAATTCGGGTGAAGATGGCTTCATCGATATTTAGTTTTTGTTTTTCTTCATTGCCGGTCTCAGCTGCTACCACCATAGCAAGGAATAGTTTCATCAGGTAACCCCCAACATTATATTAACGTTCTAAAATCACGTTTTATTGCATTATTTTTAAAATTTTTTTATGACCTGCTTATTATCATCGATAAATGGCGAAAAAGCAAGATGTGGCAGCTTGTGTGCCAGCTTTTTTTATCTTAATCGTTTTCTGCCTTGACATTCTTTTTTATGCTTCTTTAAAGGATAAGCGTATTATAACACAGGTTGATCTTTAGTTTGAATTATTATCGTTACTTTAAGGAAGGTTTTGGGTGAGGCACAGGGGTGAATTTTTATCCCAGGGCTATCACGGTTTATAGGTGACTTTTTTTTCTCCGCGTGATAGAATGTATCTATTATGGGAATAAAGAGATTAGACTTTTAAAATGCACACGATAACAACCCACAATTACAAACAAAGCTTCGTGTTTGAAGGATGACTTGGGATGATTTTTTATGAAGGAGTATTATAATGGAGAAAAATTTAAGCTTCACCGTCGATGAACTCATTGATTTAAATGTCTTGCAGCAGTTTCAGGATAGTTTTGCTAAGGCGCTGGGGATGGCCAGCGTTTCGGTGGACAATATTAAGGGTACCATTACTGAACCCAGTAATTTTACCGATTTTTGCATGAAATACACCCGCGGCTCGGCCGAGGGCAACAAGCGCTGTATTGCCTGTGATATTGATGGCGGAAAAAAATCCGGAAACACTGGTAAGCCGGCGGTTTATTCCTGCCATGCCGGACTGGTCGATTTCGCTGCCCCGATTGTCGTCGATGGCCAGCAGATTGGCGCCATCCTCGGTGGTCAGGTACTCGATGCGCCCCCGGATGAGGATAAGTTTCGCCGCATTGCCCGGGAGATCGGGGTCGATGAAGAAGAATACATTGCCGCCCTCCGTAAGATAACGATTGTGCCGCGGGAAAAAATTAATGCGGCGGCTGATATGCTTTACGTTTTTGCCAATTCAATTTCTAAAATGGGCCATCACAACCGCTTACTGGTTCACGAAACTGAAAAATTCCAGGATATTTCTGAAAATATGTTCGAAAATATCCGTTCGGTTACCGATGTCGTCAATAATTTCTCAGTGCAGATTGAGTCGCTGATTAAGGCCTCGGATGAGCTGCTGGAATCCTCGACCATTTCGAAGAACAAGGTTAAGGAAACCGATTCGATTCTTAAGTTTATTCGCGATGTTGCCACCCAAACCAATCTATTAGGACTCAATGCAGCGATTGAAGCCACCCGCGCCGGTGAATTTGGCCGCGGCTTTAATGTTGTTGCCGATGAGGTCCGGAAACTGGCGGTAATGAGTGTCGATTCCGCTAAGAAAATCGAGAGTATCCTCGACAGCATTGTTGTCAGTATGAACTCAGTCGAATCTCAGGCGGCTAAATCCTACAAGATCATTGGCGAGCATCAGGCGGCCATGGGCGAAATTAATGAAAAGCTCAGTTTGCTTAATGAGATATCCGATAAGCTCAAGGTTGAGGTTAAGAATTTGCAGAATAGTTTGTATTAGAATAGTTAGTACTAGATAAGAGGCGGGGGAACCCGCCTTTTTTTGCTTTTTGGCATCTTTTTTTGTTAGCTTCCATTATATTGGTGTGACACTTTTTTAGTGTGACACCATTTTTATTTAGAAAGGAGGACGTGTATGTGATGAAGACGATTTTAGATCTGCTACCACGGTGTTTCGCGGTTTTGGGCTCTCTGCTGGGCTTTCTTTTGGGCGGCTTTGACGGCTATTTGTATAGCCTGCTGGGGCTGCTGGTGATTGATTATCTGAGTGGGCTGGCGCTGGCAGCCGCGCGGCGGCAGGTGTCGAGCCAAATTGGCTTTGTTGGGATTATCAAAAAAATGCTTGTTTTGATGATGGTGGCAATGGCTCATTTGCTGGATGTTAACCTGCTCGGTGGCGGGGCGGCGCTGCGAACGGCGGTGATTTTCTTTTATGCGGCCAATGAGGGGATCAGTATTACCGAGAACCTGGCGGCGCTGGGCTTTCCGATGCCGGAACAGGTCAAAGGGGTGCTTAGGCAGTTGCGGGAAGATTGAGCTGCCGGGTGGCCCGGGTATGACACGGGGGCGCGCTATGATACTAAACCGATTGGCTCGGGCATGACATGGGGACATTTCATGCCCTACCTGTCCCCGATTCATGCCTACCTATCGCCATTTCATAGCCTAGCTAAATTTTCGAAAATTCATTTGGCACCTTTTTGCCGGATCTTCCATTTATTGGTATACCAGATGAAAGGAGGTAGAAAAAATGCCAGTAACGACAGATTTTATCAGTAACAAACTGCAGGTTCGATCCAATCATGGGATCGTCGATGGTAAGGAAGTGATTAAGTCGCGGACTTATTCCAACCTGAAAGAGACAGCAGCGGATGATGATCTTTATGCTGTGGCTGAGGCGCTTTCCGATTTGCAGGTTCCTGCGATGGAAGAAGTACTCAAAATTGAGACCAGTCTCTTGATTCCCGGTGTCTAGGACAGCGGCTATCTTCTAAAAATATAATGAAAGGAGGTCTTACCTATGGCAGAAATTAAAGCAAGAATGGTCTTTGCTCGGGCGGATGGTAAAAACGCCACCATTACCGTATCGGATGCTGATCCGGCGGTGACGGAGACACAGATGAACGCGGCAATGGATAGTATCCTGACCCGGAATGTCTTTGCACCGGATAATAGCGACCTGGTAAAGAAGGTCAGTGGCAAACTGATTTCCACCACGACCAATGATTTTGAGATGACGGTTTAGGGGCTTGGCGGGGGGTGACCCCCGCCTTTTTCATGCCCTACCTCGTGCTTTTTAAACATTTGTTCTTTTAGGCTTGAAATTTAAAGTGGAATGCGTTATAATAAAAAAGAACTAACGTTCTATCTAATTGAAAGAGGTGACAATGTGGATAATAATGAAATGATTCTTTTGGTTCGGGGTGCCAGAGCGCGGGATACTGAGTGCCAACTGGCTTTAATTGAGGGCTTTCGGCCTTTGATGCTGGCAATGATTCGTCGTTATATTTATGAAGTGGATGCAGTTGATGACTATTTGAGTGAGGGGGCGATTGTGCTGCTTAATGCGGTGCAGACCTTTAATGAAGATCTGGGGGTTCCTTTTTCCGGCTATTTGAAAAAAGAATTGTTCTATTATTTTGTCAATGTCGCCAAGCTTCATCAAAATTTATACTCCCTTGATAGTGGCTCCTCTGAAGGTGAAAGCTTTTCGCTGCTGGATAGCCTGGCTGACGCCGCCGACATTGAGGGCGATTATATTAAGGCTTCCGACCTCTCGGCCTTGCAGGTCTATCTGCCCCGCCTGCGGGAGCGACAGCGCTGGATTATCGAGGAGCATTACTTTAAAAGACGCAGCTTTCGCGAGATTGCTGACAGTATTGGGGTCAGTGCCAACTCACTGGTCAAGCTCCATCGCCGCGCAATTGCCGATTTACGGACATATTTTGGGATGGAGCTGGCCAATTGACGGCTCTTGCCCTACCTTTTAAGATAATAAACTGAGTCGCCCGGGCATGACATGGGGACATTTCGCCTTTCATCCCTAGCGGGCTGACAGGCGTAACGTCCCCAATTCATGCCCTACTTTTTTAGGTCTTCGGCGATTTGGTTGAGTTTTTTTAGCCGATGATAGACGCCCGACTTTCCGACCGGGGGGTCGAGGCGCTCACCTAACTCTTTGATGCTGGCATCGGGGTAGTTGAGGCGGAGTTCGGCGATGTCATAGAGATTTCGGGGTAGATTTTTAAGGCCATAGCGGTCTTTAATCAGCATAATATCGGCGACCTGGTCGTAGGAGGCGGCAATCGTTTTGTTAAGATTGGCGGTTTCGCAATTGACCTGACGGTTGACATCATTACGCATTTCTTTGACAATCCGGATGTTTTCCATTTCCAGCAGTCCCCGATGGGCACCGATCACGCTGAGAAAATCGGCGACGCTGCTGCCTTCCTTTAAATAAAGGACCCAATGGGCTTTTCTGTGGATCAGGTTTGACTTGATCTCATAATGATCCAAAATGGTTTTAATGCTTTGCAGATAGGCGCATTGTTCATTGGTAACGGCGGGACTGCGTTCGCTTTTTTTATTGACCGGTGTTTTCTTGCCCACCAATTCCAAATGATAGGTTTTTTCCGGATTGGATACCGACCCGCATCCTAAAAACACCCCGCGGATATAGGCTTTTGTCTGATTTTGCTGCTTGATAAACGGCTCCGGTACCTGATTGGCAAAAAACGCCTGGCCGTTGGCATTGTAACTTAAAATCTGACAGTCTTCCAAGATTATTTTTGCCGTCCACGGTTGTTCAACCAGCACCCGGTAGGCTCGGTGTTCTTTGAATTTTCGGATTTTTTCGATCTTGATTTTTGGTTTAATCTGATAGAGAGATTTCATCAGCTGATAGCATCTGGCCGCCACCGCGGGGTTTTCGGTTTTGATACTGATGGTCATGGCGCCGGATTGCTCGATGTGGATGGTTCCCACCGCGCCAATCATGCCCGACAGTTCGGCCCGCTGACAAGCTTTGGAGCCGTAGGGAAGCTTGGAAAGATCTTTTTTTAAGATGGCTGAAAATGTCATGGCGGCTCCTTTCTTTCGGTGCGCGTTGCGGGCGAAGGTCTGACCCATTGGTCATCACGGATCGCCCCTAAAAGTTGACAGGCGCACAGGGAGGACGGTTCTTCTTTTGTGTCCTTCGGCTGTGGTGTTTTCATTATATACCGCAATACCTGGGCCTTTTTCTACTTAACGTAGGTTTCGAAGATCCGGCGGGCCAGCAGGTCGGCGTCGTGGCGGACATAGCCGTTTTCCATGACGACGTAATCGTCGAGGATATACTGGTATTCCTTTAGCGGGTTTTTGATTTCGACCACCTTGGATTCGCATTTTTGATACTTTTCTTCGATACTTTTGGGGAGATTGCCGGTATTGGCAACGACATAGTCAAAGAGTCGGCCTTCGGCCTGATCAAGATGGGCTTCGATCGCCCGGATATGATCTTCCTGGGTGTAGCCGTCGGTTTCTCCCGGTTGGGTCATGATATTGCAGATGTAAAAACGGCTGGCGCGACTGTCAAAGATCGCTCTGGCCACGTCCTTTATCAGCAGGTTGGGAATCACGCTGGTATAAAGGCTGCCTGGTCCGAGGACAATCATGTCGGCGTTTTTTATCGCTTCGATGGTTTCTGGCAGCGGTCGGATCTGATCTTGTTTTAAAAAAATTCGGGCAATCGGACACTGCTGTGCCAGCGCTGCTTTCGGAATGGCTGATTCCCCTTCGATGATTTCACCATTTTGCAGGGCTGCCATTAACACCATTTGAGCCAGGGTAACCGGCAACACTTCGCCTTTAATTTGGAGGACATCGGAGGTCCGCCGGACGGCATCATAAAAATCCTGGCTGATCCCATTCATGGCCGCCAGAAAGAGATTGCCAAAGCTCTGCCCTTCCATGCAGCCGCCGGGAAAGCGATAGTTAAACAGCTCCTGCATAACGTTTTCGTCGTCGGCCAGCGCCAGGATACAGCTTCTGATATCGCCGGGGGGGAGGATCCCGAGGTCTTCGCGCAGTTGTCCTGAACCACCACCGTCATCACCAACGGTGACGATCGCGGTGAGATTATTGGTGTATTTTTTTAGTCCCCGGAGAATCACTGATAAACCGGTGCCACCGCCAATCGCGACGACCTTGGGGTTTCTTACTTTGACAATGTCTTTCAAGGTAAACTCCCTTATATATTCTTTCATATCCATGTGATCACTTCCTTTTTGTTCTTACTGATCGGCTCGGCTATGACATGGGGACGCGACGTCTTTCATCCCTACGGGCTGACATCCGTAACGTCCCAAGTCATATCCTACCTCTAACGTCCCCTAATCTTAGTGGTCAAGACGGTTTCTTTTGATGTCGCGGTGTTTGAGGGTGGTTTCAAAGCCTTTATCTCTTAAGGCTTTGTTTAACAGCCAGGCAAAGGTCACCGAGCGGTGCTGGCCGCCGGTGCAGCCGATCGCGATTTCAACGGTATTTTTGGATACCTTGGCAAATTGGGGAATGACAAATTGGATTAAATCTTCCAGTTTATCATAAAAAACCTGGGCTTCCCGGAAGGACATCACGTAATCTCGGACCGGCTGATCTTCGCCGGTTAAATTTCTAAGCTCCTGTTTATAGAAGGGATTAGGCAAAAAGCGGACATCAAAGACAAAATCTGCCCCCATGGGACTGGCATATTTAAAACCAAAGGAATAGATTTTGACCTTTGGTCGGGTGTGATCACGATCTGCTTTTGCTACCTTTAACAATTGTTGCCGCAGTTCTTTGACCTTAATATCGGAGGTATCAATGACCTCATCGGCTATTTCTCTGAAATGTTCGAGGCTTCTGCGTTCCTGCTGGATGGCTTCGATTAGATTGCTGGTCGAATCAGTCAGCGGATGATCCCGCCGGGTTTCCTGATAGCGGGATACCAGTATATCGTCTCTGGCATCTAGAAAGATCAGCCGAATATCATCTTTGGCGGCCTTGTATTCGGCCAGCAGCGTATCTTTACCCTCTAAGAAGACATCACCCCGGACATCAGTGACGAGGGCAATTTTTTCAATTTCAGTGGCCGATTGTTGACACAGGTTAATAAAGGTCACAATCAGTTGCGGCGGGATATTGTCGACACAAAAATAGCCCAGATCTTCAAGGATCTGAATGGCCTGGGATTTTCCTGCTCCGGACATGCCGGTGATGATGATGGTTTTCATGGAGTCTCCTTATTCGGTGATGTTGATGATGCGGCTAATTGGGATGCCGGCGGCTTTGATGATCTCCGGGGCGTTTCTTAGATCGCCCAGGGCGACAATACTGTGGGCATCGCTGTTGATGGCAAAGTCGACCGGGTACTGACTGGCGATTTTTATTTCAGCGGCGCTTAGGTGGCCGTGGCGGGGGTTGATTTCCAGAATGACCTGATGTTTTGCGGCGGCTTTAGCGACGGCTTCGATATCGATCGGCATTTTGTCGCCGGGATGGGTAATCAGCTTGATCTGATAGCGCTCCATCATTTTGATATAGGCCCGGGTGTTCATCCCGATGACTGCTTTTCTTAAAAAGGGCAGCAGCAGGGCGGCGTAATTGGGCAGCGCAAAGACAAAAATATCTTTAATACTGGCGGGAATATAACCATAGTGATAGCCAACTGAGATCCAGTCGCAATATTTCTTTTCTTCATCACCGATGTCAATGCTGCCATCAGCTCCGGTCAGGTTGGATTCGACTGAGAGGTAGATATCAATGTCGTCATATTTTTGATTGAGGGCATCAATTTCAGCCCGCATTTTAGCAAAGTTTTTTTTTCGGACGCCAAACATCGGATGGCTCCGGCCATGGTCGGAAATGGTAATCGCCTCCAGGCCGATTTTGCGAGCCTGCTCAACCATCTCAGCAATGGTATTTTTGCCATGGCTATAGGTTGTGTGGGTGTGCATGTCATGTTTTATTTTCATGGTTTTCCTTATTTTTAAGTCTCTCTTGATCACTTCTTTTCATAAATGCAAAGCCCTTCTGATTTTGCTGATTCATAAAGGGTTGGATTTCTTTTTAATTCTTCGGCATCGAAAAAATCAACTTCTTTATGTAGCGCTTCTCTTAAATCATACAAGATTCCGCACAGCTCGAAAAACGGTTTTTTCTGATCAAACTCTGCATAAATATCAATGTCACTTTTTTCCGTTTCCTTTCCTTTGGCGTAAGAGCCGAAAAGAAAGGCGCGCCTGACATCATTTTCTAAAAATATTTTTCGTGTTTTTCTACCAATCTGTTCAGGTGTATATTCTGGCTTCATTAAAATCCTCCTTTGAACGAGGTTTAGCTACTGCACTCCAACACCGCAAAAGGGATGGTTCGCCTTATAACGCTATTGATTACTGATCGACTCGGTTATGACATGGGGACATTTCGCCTTTCATCCCTAGCGGGCTGACAGACGTAACGTCCCCAAGTCATACCCTACCCTTTTCATACCCTGTCTATTCGTTGCCGATGACGATGACTTCGGTTTTTAAATCAACGCCAAATTTTTCTTTGACGCCAGCTTGAATGGCGCCGATCAGGTTTAAAATATCAGCAGCGGTGGCACCGCCTTTGTTGATCACAAAGCCGCTGTGTTTTTCGGACACCTGGGCGCCGCCAATCGAAAAACCGCCAAAACCGGCGTCTTGAATCAATTTGCCGGCATAGTAACCCTCCGGGCGGCGAAAGGTGCTGCCGGCACTGGGGTATTCGAGCGGTTGTTTGGCCTGCCTTTGGGCATTTAAGTCGCGCATTTTTTCTTCAATGGCCTGATAATCGCCGTTTTTAAGGGCGATTTCGACGCTGACCAGCACCCAGTGGTGGGCTTGAAGGATACTGGTCCGGTAGGAAAAATTGCATTGGTCGCCGGGGATTGTTTTAAGATGACCATCTTCGGTGATGACGGTGATGCTCTTAATGACCCCTTTCATTTCGCCGTCGTAGGCACCGGCGTTCATGGTGACGGCACCGCCCAGGCTACCGGGAATGCCGGAGGCAAATTCAAGGCCGGTCAGTCTTTCTTTAAGAGCGAACTTGGCCAGATCTTTTAAACTGATCCCTGGTTCGGCAATCAGGCTTTCGCCAACTGTTTTTACTTGGCTAAGGGCTTTGGTATTGATAATAATACCGCGATAGCCATTGTCACGGACGATCAGGTTGCTGCCATTGCCCATAATATAGACCGGCTTTTCTGACGCTTTGCAAATTTTTAGGGCAGCGCGTAATTGATCGCGGGACTGGGGCATTACAAAAAGGTCGGCCGGGCCACCGACTTGAAAAGATGTGTGGTTTTTCATCGGTTCATTTTCTTTTATATTTTCTGCTGCCATAACGGCTTTTAGTTTGGTGATTGTATTATTTATAAGATTCATCTGATTACTTCCTTTTATTGCTTGGATTCGCTATTGCTTAGATTAGCTTCATCATACCATTATTTTTTAAGCTTCGCCATAAAAAAAGACCCTAAAGGGGTCTTTTTAAGAATCTTTTATTCTATTCTGCGACGGCGCAGAGGCTGGCGATGCAGACTTTGGCGGCGCCGGCTTCGAGCAGGGTAGCGGCGGTTTCGGCTAGGGTGGCGCCGGTGGTGAGGACGTCATCGACTAGCAGGATGGTTTTGTTTTGGATGGTCTCGATCTGATCGACCGTAAAAGCGCCGGTGAGATTGGACAGCCGTTCTTCGCGACCCTGTCCGATCTGATGGGGGGTATCGCGGCTGCGAACCAGGATTTGAGTTGCCAGTAGCGGCGATATGGAAATATTCTGACTTAACCCTTGCAAAATACCCTCGGCGATCTTTTGACTCTGGTTATAGCCCCGTTCTTGGAGGCGGTTAGGGTGGAGGGGGATCGGGATGATAAAATCGACCGCCTTGATCCAATCAGATTGGGCGATTGCCTCCCCGATTTGCCGACCAACCCAGATGCCCAGGTGGGGGCGGTCTTTGAATTTAATGGCTGCAACCAGTTTTTTTCCGGCGTCTTGATAATTGAGATGGGCATAACCGCCTGAAAAAGGAAGGTTCAGTTTGGCGCAGGGAATACAGACATCCCGATCTGCGGCGAAGATCGGTCTTCCGCATCTGCGACAGGTGGGGTTATTGATGCGCGGGAGATCGTCTTCACATTGATGGCATAAAAAGCGGTTCGTCACAAAAAGCACCTTACCGCAGATGGGGCAGGTTCCGTTTTTGAGAAAGAGGTTGTTTTCGAGGAAGGTCAACAGGGTTTGTTTCAGATTCATGGTTACCTCATTTGGGGCGAAGACGGATCGCCCCTTGGGATGATTTATTATTTATTTTATAAAATATTACACCATTGGGTGTTTGATGTAATTGATGATCCGGGCGCAGAGGGCGGTTTGGCGGTTTTGGGATTCGGTCGATTTGATCATTTGCCGGAAGACGTACTGGTTGCCGATTAAGATCAGCAGCTTTTTGGCACGGGTAACGGCGGTGTAAAGCAGCTTGCGGTTTAAAAACAGTGGCGGGCCGGCGACGATCGGCATGACCACGACCGGGAACTCGCTGCCCTGGCTTTTGTGGACTGTCATCGCATAGGCGTGGGTGATCTCGTCCATCTGGTCAAAGTCGTAGGTGACCTCCTTACCGTCGTTAAAGAGAATCACAAAGGCTTTGTCGCGGCTGCTGATGCTTTTAAGAATCCCGATATCGCCGTTGTAGATGCCTTGACCCTGTTCGGTGGTCAGGGTGTCCTGCCACTTGATCCGATAGTTATTTTTAATCTGCATGACCTTATCGCCTTCCCGGTAGATGACCATCCCAAACTCCCGCTGGGGGCGATCTTGGTGGGGCGGATTAAGGACTGCCTGGATTTCGCGATTGAGGTTGATTACTCCGACCTTGCCGTTTTTCATCGGCGAGATGACCTGGATATCATGGATACTATCAAAGCCCTTGGCTCTCGGCAGCCGGTTTGTGACCAGTTCTAAAATATCACGGAGCAGCTTATCGCCATCGTTTTTGTTAAGAAATAAAAAATCAGACGCGTTATTAATGTCTGGCATTTGGCCGTGGTTGATTTCATAGGCGTTGACAGAGATCATACTTTCTTCGGATTGACGATAGATGCGATCGAGGCTCAGTACCTTAATGGCACCGCTTTCGATGATGTCTTTTAAGACATTGCCGGGGCCGACCGAAGGCAGCTGATCGGCATCGCCAACCAGGATCAGCCGGGTGCCGGGTTGGACGGCCATCAGCAGCGAGTCCATCAGCAGGATATCAATCATCGAGGATTCATCGACGATGATCGCATCGACATCGAGTTGATTGCTTTCGTCCCTGGAAAAGCTGGCAAAGTCATCGTCCTGGCTGTATTCATATTCTAACAGGCGATGAATGGTCTTGGCTTCGTTGCCGGTGGTTTCGGTGATCCGTTTGGCAGCCCGGCCGGTTGGGGCGGCCAGCACCGTTTTTAAGCCCAGAGCTTTAAAGATCCGGACGATCCCGTTGATGATGGTGGTTTTGCCGGTTCCCGGACCACCGGTGATAATGATCACACCGTTATCCATGGCGGCGGCAATCGCCTGGCCTTGTTTATTATCCAGGGTAATTGACATGTCGCGTTCGTAGTCTTTGATCTTTTCTTCGATGTTGACGTTGGCGATCTTATAGGTCATCTGGCTGATTCTGGCCATGGCCAGGGCGGTATTATCTTCGGCTTCGTAGAGGTTGCGGGGATAAAACACCACTTGATCATCGACTTCTTCCTGGATGATTTGTCCCATTAGCACCAGTTCACCTAATTGGGCATTGATCTCGTCTTCGGCGACTCCGAGGATTTTAGCAGCGGTTGCAATCAGCTCGGCTTCGGTCATATAGGTATTGCCACGGTTATAGCATTCCCCCAGTGAATAGTTGATTCCGGCCAGAATCCGACCGGGGCTATTGGCTTCAAAGCCCAGATGGTTGGCAATCTGGTCGGCAATTTTAAAGCCGATCCCACGGATATCTTCAATCATCTGATAGGGATTGTGAAGTAATACCGAAATGGTGTCAAACTTATAGGTTTTATAGAGCTTCATCGCCCAGTTGGCCGATATCCCATAGTCCTGGATCTGGATCATGATCTGCCGGACTTCGCGCTGTTCGTGGTAGACTTCTTTGATGGCAGCCAGGGTTTTCTTGCCGATCCCTTTGATTTCGGATAGCCGTTCGGGGTGATTATCGAGAATATCGAGGGTCTCTTCACCAAAGCGGGCGACGATCGCCTTGGCGGTTTTTTCGCCGATCCCGGGCAAAATGCCTGAGGATAGATAGCGGGTGATGCCTTCGGTTGAAGTGGGGATTTCCATGGCGTAGGTTTCCATGGTGAACTGATCGCCATAGTTTTTATGCTCGGTCCAGTAGCCAGTCAGTTTGAGGTATTCGCCATGATTCAGTTCGTCAAAGTTTCCCACTACGGTGACCAGATCGCCGTCGATGTCGAAATGTGCGACGGTGTAGCCGTTGCTGGTGTTTCTAAAGACGATGTGCTCCACCGTGCCCTTAATGCTTTCCATTGTTTGCTCCTGTTGTTTAAATGATGCCTTATTATAGCACAAAAGTTGGTTGCGGGCGAATACTATTCGCCCCTACCGTTCGCCCCTACAAGGTGAGAGGATAATTACATGGGGGACGGTTCTTTTTCTTAAACAAAAAAAGACCCATTATTGGGCCTTTTTTTGCTTATCATTTTTATTTATCGCTTATTTATTATTTAACAGCAATTAAACCAGTTTTGGTTTTTGGCTGTAAGTTGTGTGTAATAAGTGATGTGATTTATGACCATTGGGTTCTCCCAAATATTCATCATAAATGCGGATAACTGCTGGACTTTGGTGTGATTTACGGTATTTTGTGATTTTTGCATCTGACACATAAAGCGCTTTGGCTCTTTCTGCGCGGATATCAATATCCATTTTGTCTTTTGCTGGCACAATCGATTGGCCACCACCGTTAACACAGCCGCCTGGGCATCCCATTAATTCAATGAAATGCGTATCAGCTAATTCGCCAGCTTTTAATTGTTGCATAACTTTTTCAATGTTGCTTCCGCCACTGGCAACGAGTAGTTTAACTGCCAGATCAGGGGTTACATCAACAGTTGCTGTTTTGATTCCTTGTACACCACGAACCATTTCGTAGTCAATTGCCTGAATATCTTTTTTGTTTAAGATATCAGCCAGTGTTCTTACTGCAGCTTCCATTACACCGCCGGTAGCACCGAAAATAACGGCTGCTCCAGTGTATTCGCCATAATAATCGTCAAATTCTTCTTTTGGAAGTTGATCAAACATAATTCTGGCTTCTTTAATCATCCGTGCAAGTTCACGTGTTGTGATTGAAATATCGACATCAGGAATGCCATCGACTTTTAGTTCTTCTCGTTTAAGCTCGTATTTTTTTGCTGTACATGGCATAACTGAAACAACGACCATGTCTTTCGGATCAATGCCGTTTGTTTCGGCATAATGGCTTTTTAGTAATGCACCGGTAATCTGTTGTGGTGATTTACAGGTTGACAAATGTGGTAAAAATTCTGGGTAGTTGGTTTCGATGTATGAAATCCAACCTGGTGAACAAGATGTGATCATTGGCAGAACACCGCCGTTGGTTACACGACCAAGAAGCTCTGTTCCTTCTTCCATAATGGTAACATCGGCACCGAAGCCAGTATCAAATACCTTATCAAATCCAAGTCGTCTCAGGGCTGCTGCCATTTGGTCGGTAACAGGCGTTCCCATTGGGTATCCGAATTCTTCACCAAGTGATGCTCGAACTGCAGGTGCTGTTTCTACGATAACGGTTTTTGTTGGATCTGCAATTGCATCCCAGACTTCCTGAATGCTTGATTTTTCTTTTAATGCGCCAACCGGACAGTTTACGATACATTGTCCGCATCGGATACATCCGACATCTGCTAACGATCTTCCAAAGACAGGCTGAACCTGAGAGGTAAAGCCACGGCCAACACTGCCAAGAACAGCAACGTTTTGTACGTCTCCACAAACAGCAACACACCGTTTACAAAGAATACATTTGCTTTCATCTCTGACAATTGAGTCTGATTTATCATCAACCAGTGTACCTGACACTTCGCCTTCAAAAGGAACTTCAGAAACGCCTAAATCAGTAGCCAGGGTCTGCAGTTCACAGTTTTCGCTACGAATACAGGTGGTACATTCGCGATTATGGTTTGACAGAATCAGCTCAAGATTAACACGTCGTGCTTCTCTTACATTTGGGGTGTTTGTTAAGACCTCAATGCCATTAGCAACTGGGTAAACACAAGCTGCCTGCAGGGCTCTGGCACCGGCAATTTCAACTAAACACATCCGACATGCACCAATTTCGTTAACATCTTTCAGGTAACAAAGGGTGGGGATGTCAATATTGCATTGTCGTGCAGCTTCTAAAATGGTTGTTCCTTCGGGAACAGTCATTTCCTGTCCGTTTATTTTAAAAGTAACTTCTTTCATTATTCTGATAACCTCCTCATCAAGCCTTGGAAATGGAGCCAAATGGACAGGCTTCAATACAGGCATTACATTTAATACATTTTGCTGTATCAATGGTGTATGGTTTTTTCTTTTCGCCAGTGATCGCATCAGCTGGACATTTTTTAGCACAGATGCCACAACCCTTACAGGTTTCGGGATCAATGGTGAAGTCTAATAAATGTTTACATACGCCGGCTGGACATTTTTTATCATTAATATGTGCTTCATATTCATCTCTGAAATAGCGAATCGTTGAAAGAACAGGGTTAGGCGCGGTTTGTCCCAGTCCACAAAGGGCTGAAGCTTTAATGCCTACTGCTAATTCTTCTAATCGTTCGATATCGCCTTTAACGCCTTTTCCATCACAGATACGTTCTAGAATTTCTAACATTCTTTTGGTACCGATACGGCAAGGTGGGCATTTACCACAGGATTCGTCCTGAGTAAAGTCAAGGAAGAAACGGGCAACGTCAACCATACAGTTGTCTTCATCCATGACGATTAGTCCACCAGAACCCATCATTGAGCCGATGGCAATCAGGTTATCATAATCAATTGGTGTATCTAATAAAGAAGCAGGGATACATCCGCCTGAGGGTCCCCCGGTTTGAGCTGCTTTGAAAGCCTTACCGTTAGGAATACCACCACCGATATCATAGACGATTTCTCTCAGGGTTGTGCCCATTGGGATTTCAAGTAGACCGGTGTTATTGATTTTTCCGCCCAGTGCGAAGACCTTTGTTCCTTTAGATTTTTCGGTACCTACTGACGCAAACCATTCTGCGCCTTTTAAGATAATGGCGGGAATATTTGCATAGGTTTCGACGTTATTTAAAACGGTTGGTTTTCCAAATAAACCTTTATTAGCTGGGAATGGCGGACGTGGACGCGGTTCACCACGTTTACCTTCGATCGAGTTCATTAGCGCGGTTTCTTCACCACATACGAATGCGCCGGCACCGAGACGAATTTCAAGGTCAAAGGCGAAATCGGTGTCGAAAATATTTTCGCCCAGTAAGCCATATTCTTTGGCTTGATCAATAGCGATTTGCAGACGGTTTACGGCAATTGGGTACTCAGCTCGAACATATACATAACCTTTAGCAGCGCCAACTGCAAAACCAGCAATCGCCATCGCTTCGATTAAGGCATGGGGATCTCCTTCAAGTACTGAACGATCCATGAATGCACCAGGGTCACCTTCATCGGCATTACAGGCGACGTATTTTACGCCATCTTCTGATACGGCATCATGGGCAAATTGCCATTTAAGACCGGTAGGGAAACCACCGCCCCCACGACCACGAAGACCGGAAGCTTTTACTTCATTGATAACATCGATTGGGGTCATGGTCAATAATACTTTTTCAAGTGCCATGTAACCATCAAATGCGATATATTCGTCAATGTTTTCAGGATCAATAACACCACAGTTTACCAAAGCAATCCGTTTTTGGGTTTTAAAGAAGCCTAAATCATTAATTGACAGTGGGTGATGTCCATCTCCTTTTTCGGTGTAGATCAGACGATCTAGTGGACGACCCTTTACAAGATGTTCTTCTACTAATTCGGTAATATCTGCTGCTTCAACCCGACTGTAGAATGTGCCTTCTGGGTAAACAATAACGACGGGTCCCAGTTCACATAAACCAAAACAACCAGTTGCAATAACTTCTACTTCATCTAGGATATCATGTTTTACTAACTCTTTTTTTAATTCCTTTACTAGTGTCAGGGAACCAGAGGAACAACATCCTGTGCCACCACAAACCAGTATCTGCGAACGTTTATATGCCATTTGCTCTTCTCCTCCTCAATTAACCCTTAACCGTTGGATCGATGAGTTTACCATCAACCACGGTCATGGTATATTCATCTACAATTTTGCCTTGAGCCAAATGTTCAGCTACAACTCGAGCAACCTTTTCGGCATTCATATGCACATAGGTTACTTTTTCATTGTTGCTATCATAAACTTCTACAATTGGTTCTAAGCGACATGATCCGATACATCCGGTTTGAGCAACGGTAACGTCAACCAAGTTCTTTGCTTCAACCTCTTCCATCAGTTTAACCATTACTGGTCGTGCGCCTGCAGCGATACCACAGGTTGCCATTCCGACTACAACGCGGTAGCCATCTTTGCCGTGTCGTAAATTGATTTCGTTTAATTTTTTCTCGCGAATCGCTTTTAGTTCTGCTAAGGACTTTGCCATAATGCTTCCTCCATCATTTCTTGAATTTCTTTTAAACCCTCTGAAACGTATTCCCGGATCCAATTAAGAATGTCCGGTTCGTTTAACGATTCAACTTCCAGAGTCGCTTTAATTTCTTGTGTATTAAAAACAAATAGTTGATTGTTGTAGTCGTGTTCATAAATAAGATCTGCCGCTCCAAAAGACATGACCATCGTGAGAATTGTATCAGCCATATTCCCCAGCGGGACACGATCGATATGATCGCGCTTAAAGCTTGCAACCACCTTTGTGCCAACCCCTTGGGTTGAGCTTATCTCAAAGTATCCGCCGCAAGCTTCAGCAGCTGCTTTGAACAAGGATAAACCCAGGCCAACCTTGCGGGTTGTTCGGGTCGTTACAAATGGATCGGTGATATTCTCAAGCCGGTCGGCCGGTATTCCGCAGCCATTATCCTTAATGATAATGGTGAGTTCATTGTTTGCCGTGGACTCGACAATAAACAGCTCAACAAGCTTTGCCTGAGCTCTGATGGAGTTTTGGGTGATATCTAAGATATGAAGGGACAACTCTTTCATAATAGCTAACTAGTATTTTTCTATGATACCTGCAATATCATCTAAAACTAAACGTCCGTAAACATCTTCATTAACCGTTAAGACTGGTGCTAAACCACATGCTCCAATACATCGCGTTGCATCAACTGACCATTTGCCATCTTCAGTTGTATCGCCAACCTGGGTTCCCAGAATACTGTTAACCTTGTCAATAATTGGTTGAGCCCCACGTACATAACAAGCGGTTCCCAGACAGATTCCAATTTTGAATTTCCCCTTTGGCGTCAGGTTAAATTGAGAATAAAATGTTGCCACACCGTAGACCTCAGTTAAGGGCATCCCTAACTCATCTGCAATGGTTCCCTGTAGTTCAAGTGGTAAATAGCCGTATTTTTCCTGGGTTTCCTGCAGAATCTGCATTAAACAACCTGGTACTTCTCTGTGCTCGGCCACTATTGCCTTTACTACGTCCAAATTTTCAACTGGTATTAATTCAGCCAATTTTCAAACCTCCTAATTAAATCGTGCAAACCTTTACGCATTTGATTGCATGTTTTCTAACGAAGTCATTATAACATATAACCAAAATTTTCGTTATATTTATAACAGATAAATTTTTACTCATTTTAACCTAAATATTAATGAAAACCTTTAACACGAAGGGTTTTTGAAGTAAAATTTATACTCTTTTGTTTTTATTTTTGTAAAGGTGTAATAATTTTGCACAAAAAAAAACGGGAATTTTTAAAATACCCGTTTTTTTCATCAACTAACCCAGATAGTCAATCAGGGTTTGCCGCCGCATATCCGGCAGTTCCAAAAAGTATTGCCGCTCAGCGATGTCTTCCAATTGATGGGCGTCGGAGCCATGGATAAACTGATAGTCCTTAAAGAAGCGAAAATTTGCAAGAACCTTCTCAAAGCTTTGATTCTTTGATACTTCACAGGTTTTGACGTCCAGTTCCAGCGGAATAAAGCCCAGCGAGGCAATAATGCTATAAGACGTGCGGTCGATATGGGCCGGAACCAGAATCCCGCCCAGATCCGTGACGATTTGCCAAAGCTTTTCGACCCCAATGTCGGTGGCTGATATCAGTAGCTTGTCGATTTCACCGATGATCTGATCATGCTCGTCCATAATGATTTGCGGGCCAAATATTTCCTTTTGATTACTGACATCGGGGAGGTGTTGATAAATAATTTCATCGAGTGCCATCGCCGCTTCAAGGGTCGGCAGATAGGCCAGGATATGGGCCTCTTCTTTGGTCGTCACTTCGATTCCCGGGAGGATACAAAGCCCGATTTCGGTTTCTTTTGCCAATTCTTTTGCCACCGCCATGATTGCCGGTAAATTCTTTGCTGAATTATGATCGGTAACCGCAATAAAATCCAGCTCTTTGATGAGTGCCATATTGACGATGTTATTGGGGGTCATCTCCGCTTGACCACAAGGCGATAAGAGCGAGTGAATGTGTAAATCTATGGCTACCTTTTCCATTTAAATGCCGGCGTTTCCTAAGATCTTACAGACTTCGTAGGCGTTAAGACCGGTAATGATAATCGGGATATCTTCGATAATGGCCCGTTCTAAAGTACTTTCTTCGACTTCGGCACCTTCTGGAATAATCACACAGGTCATTTCTAATAGGGTTGCCACCGCAATGATATTAACATGGGTCTGAATCGTGACCCAGGCACATCCCTTGCCGGCATTGGCCATCACCCAGCTGAGTAAATCGCCGACATAACCACTGTCAATAACCCCTTCAATGCCCACCTGGGGATTGAGACACTTGAATTCCTTGTTGTTTAATAAGTCACTTACCTTCATTCGTTTTCTCCTTTTAATTTTATCTCATTAATCGTTTTTGTCACGTGATGGAGGCGACTATCGCTGAGCAGCGATCAAGCCCTCGTCCGAAAAAGCGTTAAGTTGTTTTTTAGTCTTTATTCTTTCTTGATCAGCGGTTTTTCAGTGGGGTGTTCCACCTGCAGTAATTCATTCGTCAAAACAGAGAGATCCCGGACCCGGTCTTTTAAGACAAAGACACAGTCAATTTCTTTGGCTTTTCCAGCCACGATATCTTCGGCCAGCGCCCGGCAACCGGGCGAACCACAGGATCCGCAATCCAGACCGGGTAATTTGGTTTCGAGGATTTCGATCTGCTTCATTTTTTCGATCGCCTTATTGAGATCCTGATCGAGCGGTTCTGGACTACGGGGATTAATCCGCTCTTTAATGTGCATCATTCCAGAATTATAAATGCTTTTGACGTAGTCATCGGACATGTGCACAATCGAGGTCTGTCTCATTTTTTTGGCACGATCC
Source organism: uncultured Acetobacterium sp. (assembly GCF_927416815.1). Classification (NCBI taxonomy): domain Bacteria; kingdom Bacillati; phylum Bacillota; class Clostridia; order Eubacteriales; family Eubacteriaceae; genus Acetobacterium; species uncultured Acetobacterium sp. The sequence goes on from NZ_CAKMJU010000132.1 coordinate 25,512, forward strand.
TGGATGTACATTTTGGCGACATAATTATTCTCAACCGTCAGGCAACCACCAACACAGCCGCCGATACAGGCCAGGCCTTCAAAAAATTCGATCGTATCGAGTTTACCACATTCAATTTCTTCTAAGACATTAATCACGTTTTGAATACCATCGACATGGAGGACGTTTTTATTTTTCAAGTAGTCGCTTTCGCCACCGGTCAAAGCCCAGGTGCAGGATTCGGGGGTGGTATTGTGAATCCCTTCCTGGAGCGGACAAGAGCCGATCTGGCTGGCCAGGTCGCTGTAGATATCTTTGATCGCGATGGCACCATCGATCTGATCGTACTTGTCATATTCGCTGGCGGCCGGATTATTGATCATCGTCGCCTTGGCGGCGCAGGGCGTAATAAAAAACATGCCGACATCGGCGTTTTTGTATACCCCTTCTTCTCTGATCCGCTTTCTGATCAGTCGGGCGGTCATCGCCATCGGCGATTTGAGCCGGCAGATATTGTCGGTAAGCTCCGGAAAGCGCACCTGAATCAGCTTGACAACGGCCGGACAGGCTGACGAAATCAGTGGTTTGGGATAGCGTTTGGCATGGTACTCATATTTTAGCGCCTGACCAACGATCTCGGCGCCATAGGCCACCTCGACGACCTCATCAAAGCCCAGCGCCTTAACCGCTGAGAGAATTTGATCGATCGAATACTTGGGTTTAAACTGGCCAATGATGGCTGGTGCCACCAGGGCGACCCGATATTTAAAACTATCTTTTTTTGAAAGCGGATCGGTTTTTGCCAGTTTGGCATGATGGGGACAGATTCGGATACACTCACCGCAATCAATGCATTTAGACTCATTGATAATCGCCTTGCCACCGCGCACCCGGATCGCCCCGGTCGGACAGCTTCTCAGACAGGTGGTGCAGCCGAGACATTTTTCCTCATCAAGGTATACAGAATGAAGTAATTTTTCCATATCTGACCTTCTTCCTGTTTATACTAAAAATTTCATGATAATTTTTGTACCCTCACCAATTTTTGATGAGATCGCAAAATTATCGGCGTTGTTTTTCATATTGGGCAGACCCATTCCCGCACCAAAGCCCATTTGCCGGACTTCATCCCCGGCGGTTGACCAGCCAGCTGTCATCGCGAAATCGATATTGGCAATACCTGGTCCAATATCTTCAATCGTTAACATCAATTCTTCCTCCCCTACTTGCAGGGTTATTTTTCCGCCATCGGAATGGATCGCTAAATTCATTTCACCTTCGTAACCGGCGATCGACACCTTCCTGATCACCTTATTGGAAACCCCCAATTGCTGCAACGTCCGTTTAATCTTTCTTGATGCTTCGCCGGCAGTATCAAAATCGCCCCGGGCTACTTCAAAGACGAGTTCATAACTCATCTGAGATGAGCTCCTTTAAGACCATTTTTATAAAGAATGCCGCAACATTCAAAAAGAATATACTTGGTCGACATAACCAGAAGATTTCGTTCTTTTGCCATTTCGATCATTTCCTGGCTGGGCATTTTATCCCGGACAAAGATAATGCTGTTCATATTGGCCATGTCGGCGGTGTTGAGTACCTGTTTGTTGACCAAGCCGGTGAGCAAAATGGCATCTTCTTTGGCAAAGCACAGCACATCACTCATCAGATCACAGCCAAATCCCGAATGGACTTCTTCTTCCAGATGGCTCTCGCCGGATAAAACAACCGCATCGAGCAGGTCTCTTACTAGACTTAATTTCATCGAAGGTTCTCCTTTTTAGTTATTGTTATTATTGTAAAGGATTTCTTGTGCATTTAGCAAGGTCTTTAGTCTTTTTTATTCCAATAATTGTCAGGCGAGCCAGCAATGCTCGCCCCGACATAATAATCGCGCTGTTATATTTCTGTTTTATCGGGCTGGGCAAAGCCCTCAGCGGCCTTACAAATTTATTTTATGATAGTCTGCGCCCAATGATTTTAACAGCTTTTCTTCATCCTCGTCACAGGTGAAGAGGATAATCTGACGTTTGCTGCTAAGTTCTGCGAGTAATTTAAGGGCCTCGGTTTTGCGCTGTCGGTCATACCTGACAAAGGGTTCATCCAAAATAAAGGGCATCTGATCACCGATTCGCTGGCCGATTCCATAGCGAAAGGCAAAGTGTACCTGATCCATGGTTCCAGCACTTAATTGCTCGGCATCCTTAAAATCCCCGCCCTTGGGATCGACTACCTTGAGCTTCATCGTTTCATCAATTTTTACCCCCTTATAATGCTGGGTGATGGTCTCCAGGATCGCGCCGATATTTTTGTTGAGCTCCGGCACTGATTCCCGGTGGCTATCCTTCTGGATCCGGGCCAGAACCGCTAGCGCTGCGTTACAGGCTTGGATTTCTAAATCAAAGGCCTGGATTTGAGCATCCAGCGATTTAATCGTTTCTTGAATTTCGACTGGTAGGCCAATGCCTTCGGTGAGGGCACTGTTTTCACCTTCCAGCCGGGCAATCTCTTTTCCCAGACTGAGAAGGTCTGCGGATTTTGGCGAGGCTTTCTGCCAGACCGCTTGTCCGGCATCGGTTTTTCCGCCGTTGACGGTTTCCAGCAGATTTTCAAGTAGGCGGAGGTTACCGTTGAAGCGGATCTTAAGTTCTTCCAACTGCTGTCCTTTTTCACAGCGTTCGGCATATTCGGCAATGTCTTTGACCTGATACTGAGCCAGTTTTTTCTCGAGCTCGCGGATAATGCCGCGACGCTGCTCAAAAAGCACCTCATAACCGGCCTGGTGGCGGGAATGCTGAACAATAATCAATTCCCCTTCGTTTTGCAGCTGTTCCAGTTCTTTCTGGTTGCGGACAATTTTTTTATAATAACTATCCAAACTCGGCGCGTCGGTCAATTGATACTTGGCCAATATTTCGTCTTGAATCGGAATCAGCTTTTTCTCTTTTAAGATCTGCCGCTTTTTAAGCGTTGCCGAGACCCCATAACTGAGACCAACAACACCAGCAATGGCCAGTGCGGCTCCCACCGTTAAGGACAGGTTTTCAATCCCCTGACTGGCTCCCATCAGCCCGATATTGGCCATTCCCACCAGCCCCATCCCCAACAAGGTTACCAGGCTGGCGATGATATTGATGAGAATGTTTGATTTTTTATCGACGGCTTCCACTTCTACCTGTTCTTTTTTAAACAGCTCATAATCTTCAGTGATGCCTTCGACGGTATGTGGCCCCAGGGCGCTACGCTTTGTGGCTTCTTTCTGCCTGATCGCCTTAAGATGTTCGGAGGCATCGGTCATTTCCTTTTCGATGTAATTCATCTGATCAGAGAGCCGTTCAGCCTGATTCTTGATCGCTTTTAAGCCCTCTAAAATCTTGTAACTATAGCCCTCATAGACCTGGTCTTCGCGGATTATTTTAGACAGGCGGTTATTTTCTTTTTCCAGTTTGTTTATTTTTTCATAGCTCAAAAGCAGCTCTTTTTTACGCTTAACCACCGATTCCTGGCTAAGGTACTCATTCTCTGCTTCAATGCGTTTCATCAACTTTTGATTCTGGGTGATTTTTTCCTGGTTTTCAGCCACCTTGGCATAGGCTGCCTCAGCTTCTTTTAATAATCCCTGGAGTTCATCGCGTTCTCTGATGGCGGCACCGATTCTTGATTTACTTTGGCCGGAACGGCCGATCTGGTTCTTTTTTTCTTCTAATCGTCGGGCGATGCCCTTAAAATTAATCTCGATCCCACTGGAATTCTGCATCTCGATGTAGGAATCCCGGACTTCGTCCTGGCCGCGGGATTCCTGGTCGTGGAGGTTCTGACGCATGTTAACGGTGTTATTGTAAATCACCGTGGTCATCCCAGTATCCAGCGGCAGATGCTGGCGAATCACGCCATCGTATTTAAATTGATCGTTGATTATTTTTCCGGTACTGTTATCGTAGATAAATAAGGAATCTTTGGCTCTTAAAAAATTCCGCTCCAGCCGGATTTCCTGGCCACTGTCCTGATAAACCAGGGAACCGCTGTAGTCGAATTGATTCCAGGGCATATATTTTTGATATTCATCGCTGTAGGTTTTCTTTTTGCGGTAGGGCTTGTAAAACCCGAAAAACATCCCCTGAATAAAGGTTTGCAGGGTTGTTTTGCCGGCCTCGTTTTTGCCATAAATCAGGTTAAGCCCCGGTTTGAGCTCGATCGTCTGGTCTTTGAATTTTCCAAAGGCTTTAATTGACAGGGTTTTTATTATCACTATAAAACCCCCTCACCAATCATCGCTTCAATGCTGTAGATGATCGCTTTTTTGCGAATTTCTGCTTCTTCTATTTTCTCCAGTTCTGAAAGAATCTGTCCAATCGGATTATCTTTATTCTCACGGATCAGCAATTCCAGATCAATGTCCGGCTCCAGCCTGGTGGTGTCGGTTTCAATATAATAAAAAGCCTCTTCCAGATCATCGTTGATCCAGTCCATTTGAATTTCCGGGTTGATGTAGCCGCTAAAGCGGATCCGGTAGTAATGCTGCTGGCGGTTTGTTTGACTATCGCAGTCAATCGTTTTCTTGATAATATCCTGATAAGAATCTTCCGGTGTAAGCTGGATTTCGATGGTTTGATATGTTCGTGACTCGATCGGCTTGAAGCCACTGCTAGTAATAAAGACCTGATTGACATAATCGGTATCCACCTGGGAGATTAAAAATCCCCGTTCGCCGCTTTCGCCAAAATTAAGCGGGACCGGTGATCCGCAGTAAGCAATCCCGCCGGGAGTCAGCCCCGGCTTGTGAATATGTCCCAGCGCGATGAAATCAAAGCCCTTCTTTTCAACCAATCTTAAATCAATCGGCAGATAAAGGCTTTGACTGGCCACTTCACCGTGGGCCATTAAGATATTATAGCGGGTATCATTGAGCTTAATGCTGTTAAAAGACCGCTCGGGAAAGGCCCGGTACTCGTTTTTAACCCAGGACATGCCATAGATTTCGGTATTGAGTTCTTTTATGTAAACAGACCGAAAGACATCTTCTTTAAAAATGTAGACATTGCTTCCCCACTCGACCTTTTTGTAGGGTGAGCTGTCACCGTGATAATCGTGATTTCCGGTGATGATGACCACCCAGGTTTTATCGAGACTGGCCAATCCTTCGGCAGCTCTTTTGATATCCATGGTCAGGACATTGACGCTGTCAAATAAATCTCCGGCAATCAGCAGTAGTGGCACTTCTTCTTCTTTGACATAGGCAATCATCTCGTCAAAGGCTTTCCATAATTCTTTTCTTTTATTTTTACCGTAATAGTTTCCTTGTTGTAAAAAGGTAAAGGGGCGACCTAAATGAAAATCTCCGGTATGTACAAAGCGTGTCAGCATCCTCTTTGCCTCCTCATCTATAAATTTTTGCTAATTTTGGGCTTTCGTCTCAGTTACCGGCTTATCCCGACAATTGTTAATCTCTTGTGACCTAGGGGTCAGACCCTTTACGCGCTGGTTCGGACAGGTTTATCAACCTGTTCGCCCAGAGGCAAACAAGATGATCTAACAATTGTCGGTAACGCCTTACTTGAGTTCATTTTAATGTTTATCTCTTCGAACTGATTTTTTATTATATCATCTTTTGGTAAATCTTACATTTAATTTTTATTAGAATTAATGATTTCATCTGTTTCAAGGAGTCCATAGAGGGTAGGGGTTAAGGAGAAAGTCTCGATGGCGCTTTTGACTTCGGTCAGTGCCTGAGCCTTTCTTTTTTGTGTGACGCTGGTTTTTTTGGCTCGGATCAGGATGTTTTTGGGGGTGTGAGCCAGGTCCACGAATTCTAGCAGCTGTACCTTGTAGCCGCAGGCTTCGAGGAGATTGCCGCGGATTGCATCGGTAATCAGGGCGGCAGTCCGTTCTTTGATGATGCCATATTTGGTCAGCAGACTCAGCTGATCCGTTTTTATTTGGCCGTTTAGCTCGTGCTGACAGCAGGGTACTGAAAAAATCAGCCCGGCATTCCATTTTATCGCATTGTAGAGGGCATAATCGGTGGCGGTATCACAGGCGTGCAAGGTGATAATCATATCTACCGCAAAGGGGCTTTGATAGGCATCGATATTGCCCAGTTCAAAGGACAGCTGGTCGTAGCCGTATTTCCTGGCGCTGGCATTACAGCGGTCAATCACATCCGACTTTAAATCGAGGCCGACGATTCGTACTTTCAGGTTTTTTATCTCGCTGAGGTAATAATATAAGATAAAGGTCAGATAGGATTTGCCACAGCCAAAGTCGATCACATTGAGCTGCGCCCCGGGATCAAGATTTTTGATTTCATCGTCGATGATTTCGACAAAACGGTTGATCTGCCTAAATTTATCGTACATTGCCTTGACCACCTTGCCTTCTTTGGTAAAGATCCCCATATCGACAAGCGGTGGGATGAGTGTGCCTTCCTTTAGGATATAGTTTTTCTCACGATTATGGGTTAAGACTTTTGCCGGGGCTGCCGTGACGGCTTTTTTAGTTACCGAGGGCTTCCCCTTTTTACTGATTTGAATGATATATTGATACTGTTCATCCCAGCCATTATACTGCAAAAACGCATGCTCCAGGGCTTGACTGAGAAAATCTTTAAACTGTTGCAAGGAAAGATTTTCATTGAATACCTGGGTGGCCGTGAATTTTTCCAGATGATAGACTTCTTTTATTTGATTGATAACTATTTTTTGATAGTCACTTGTTTTTGTCCTTGGTTTGCTGAGGATGATCTTATAAATTTTTGGATTAAAACAGGTCTCAACTGCGGATATTAAATTGTTCATTGATTTACCTCGTGTTTTTGTTGTTGTCAATATCCTATCACGGGTTGGGAAAAATTTATAGCGGGATTTGATTGAATCGCAAAAAAATACCGGAATATCCTTTTGGATATTCCGGTATGTAAGACGGAGGTCATTGAACTAATTGGCTAGCAACAATTGTCACAACCGCTTAACACGGGTCTGACCGACGGTCATTGGTCGGTACGGTAAGGGGTCGACAACCATTGCATACGATACTTGTTATGCACCCATAAACATGGCCATGTCGGCGTCAACGGTGTCGATACCACCGATACCAAAGGTATCGACTAAGACATTGGCAACATTGGCTGATAAGAATGCCGGCAAGCTTGGTCCCAGATGGATGTTTTTTACACCCAGGTGAAGCAGCGCCAATAACACGATGACGGCTTTTTGTTCGTACCAGGCAATATTGTAGGCGATTGGCAGTTCATTGATGTCATTGAGTTCGAAGACTTCTTTTAATTTCAAGGCGATCAGCGCCAATGAATAGGAATCGTTACATTGTCCAGCATCCAGTAGTCTGGGAATTCCGCCGATATCGCCGAGATCTAACTTATTGTAACGGTATTTTGCGCAGCCAGCGGTTAAGATGACCGTATCTTTGGGTAATTTTTCGGCAAATTCGGTATAGTAATCCCGGGATTTCATCCGACCATCGCAACCAGCCATAACAAAGAACTTTTTGATGGCACCGGATTTAACCGCATCGACAACCTTATCGGCCAAAGCAAATACCTGCTCATGGGCAAAGCCGCCGACAATTTTGCCAGTTTCGATTTCGGTTGGCGCTTTTAGCCGTTTGGCCATTTCGATAATTTTTGAAAAGTCTTTTTTGCCACTTTGATCTGCTTCAATATGGGTGCAGCCGGGATGGCCAGATGCCCCAGTGGTGAAGATTCGGCTGCGAACTTGGTCACTTTTGGGTGGTACAATACAGTTGGTGGTAAACAAAATCGGACCGTTAAAGGATTCAAATTCTTCAAGCTGTTTCCACCAGGCATTGCCGTAGTTTCCAACAAAATTATCATATTTCTTAAAGGCCGGGTAATAATGAGCCGGCAGCATTTCACTATGGGTATAAACATCGACACCGGACCCTTTGGTCTGGTCTAATAGCTGTTCCAGATCGGCCAGGTCATGGCCAGAGATTAAAATGGCGGGATTCTTTTTAACGCCAATATTCACTTCAGTGATTTCGGGATTACCATATTTCCCGGTGTTGGCGCCATCTAGCAGCGCCATCGCGGTGACCCCGAACTGGCCGGTTTTTAAGGTTAAGGCGACCAGATCATCGGCAGACAGTTTATCATCGAGTGTTTTAGCCATGGCCTCATAGATAAAGCCATATAAGCTTAAGTCTTCTTTTCCAAGATTGAGGGCATGCTCGGCATAGGCGGCCAGTCCCTTGACCCCGTAGGTAATCAGTTCTCTCAGTGAGCGGATATCTTCATTTGCGGTGGCCAAGACTCCTACATTTGCTGCTTTTGCAATCATTTCCGCTTTTGTGGCTGTTTCAAATCGGGCGGCGTCATGGAGTGCCAAAACATTTATTTTTTTGGTGGTCTGTTCTTTATTCAAACCCAACAGCTTCTTAAAAAAGCCGGGTGAATTTTTTTTATTGGCAGCATCCACCATATCGCTTAACTGATTTCTCAGCATTATCATTTTCTTTATTTCTTTGACAAAGGCATCCGCATCAAAGTTTGCATTGGTGATGGTCATAAACAGGCTTTTTAACACCTCATGGTTGACCTGGCCCAATTCTTTAGCTTCCAGCTCGCCTTTTATAACGATTTCTGAAATCCCTTTAACCGTATAGATCAGCAGATCCTGAAGCTTGGCAACCTCTTCACTTTTTCCACAAACCCCTTTAACACTACATCCGGCTCCTTTTGCCGCTTCCTGACACTGATAACAAAACATACTCATAATATCGTCCTCCTGAAATTTTATTTCATCATAACCGTTAAGTTTTGAAAGTTTATTCGGTATCGCTACCACCTTGTATGTTGTTATTATATCCGGGGACTGTGATGCATGCCGTTGCAAATGCAACGATATCGGTTTTTTATGTGTTTCTATAAAAAAAAACACCTTTCGGTGTTTTCTTTAAACTGTCAAAAAAAGATTGGTAGTACCGACAATTGTTATATCATGTTGTATGCCTCAAGACGAACAGTTGCAAGGAAACGTTCGTTCTTTTTCGAACTGTAAATGCAACTGTACGAATTGCGCGCATACAACAGATTAACAATTGGTCGGTACGGTAGTCTGTCTCCAACCTCAAACACCTTCCGGTGTTTTCTTTATTACTCGCTTTTGTTACCGTCTGTCTGAATATTCTTATTTTTGTAAAAAATACAGCCGGTCTCTTTGTAGGGATTTTTCAGTACATCCATATCCGGACATTTTCCGCTGACATTAAAACCACACTCTAAATAAGAACATGCATTGCTTTTTGTAGATTCCATTAGCTCTGCTCCCCATTCCTTTTGACACATCAGTGTCTGATTATTTTGTTCTACGTTAATACTCATGCTTGCGAATACTCATGCTTGCATTTAATAGCTTAATATTAATTGCGTGTAATTATATCAGTTGCGCCGTGCCAACTCAAGCGCTTACTGCGCCTTAATTATTTCCGATGCTTAATAAAACCATCGGTTAAGTAAACTGGTGCGATTGGGTACTTAGAAAGTTTTAACGCCATCTGCTTTTTCACAGTATTAATTTTAACCCCGTATTATTCACTAAAACATATTAAAATGGGTTACCGGAAAATGATTAGTGAGCTGCGTGTATCCGTTTGAAATAAACTGCTTAATATAGTCAGCATCCACTGCAATGGAAACTCTCGATAAAGCTGTTTTAATCATTTCCTCATGAAGCACCGGAAGGTAATAGTCAACACCGATTTGCTCAAACAATTCAATGAAATCACGGATAAACAGGTCGTTTTTTCTGGTTTTATCGGATGGATAACCGCGACTGATCAGAGCAATATTATTATCAAAGTTCGGTGCCATACTGATAAAATCACCGGTATTGATATCTCTAAGAAAACCGTAATTCTCGGTATGTCGATCCATATTGAAGCAAACCGTATCCAATAGTAAAATATCCAGATACTCCTTAGCCATATGCGGGCTTAATTTCTTGATTTTATTGTAATTAGTGACGTAATCAATATCATCACCAACCAGACTACGTGCTGGCTCATAATTGACCTTTGCCCCATTTGTAAAATCAAGGCTCTTAATACCCTTCTCCCAAAGTTCACAGTGTGCCATATTAAAGTTCAGCAGCCTCCCCAGCTCACAGATAAACTGTTCCGAAAATCTTTCAAAGGTGTTTCCGTTTTTGTAGAGCCACCAGTCACCATTTTCGATTCGCCAGCATTTCTCAAATGAACCAATATTGGTAAGTTCCGGTGTTCGGCTATGCGTCATCCCTTGATTGTTGACACGATTAAAGCTGTCCGGATCGCCATTTAAGGCCAGGTTGTCGAAGTAGTTCTGACTGAAACGAACATCCCCATAGGTTAGTGTCGGTTCGGAATCTTCACATACCCAGTAGGTGTCGGTGATCGTGGAAGCGTTGACATGCATGGCCACTTCTGCGTCCTCCGCAGTTGTAAGCCGCAACAGACGTTTAAGCAATCTTGAATTAACCCGATGCCTGTCAATGGCTCGACTTTCAAGCCACTCGATCAAATCACCGTTCAAATGCAAATAAAGTGGCAGTAAGCTTGGCTTTATGGATATTATCTTATTATTTTCAATCCGGGCGATTTGCGTATCCTGGCTCATTAAATAACCATTTATACTCTTCATACCTTACTCCTGTCCTATTTATTTTATTGGCTTTATATTTTCTATTATTTTATCACTATCTCTGATTTTTATCACTATAAACCTCCCGTTTTATTTTTATTGACAAATAAATTGTTAATTACGCAATTATCAACTTCAAGCACAGATCCATAAAAATAACTTCATTTGAGATCTTTTCTATATTTCAACATAACCAGAAGCTTCTTCCTTTAGCCAATATATTCGCACCAGGTTAAAAAACAACCATTTTTTCATTCAATTCAGGTGCAGTTCTGGAACCACCACAGCGCAACACAGTAAAATATCAATAAAAACAAACATCAATGCGCATTCACTGAAAGTATCTTCCTTATAGATTTGCAGCCACTGATCAGCCCAGGCTTCAAGCGGAGGAAATCGACAAAACAATTTCAAAAATCTCAAAGTTGGCGATCCCGTTGAAATTTGTATTGGCGATGCACGAAGCGATACTATATTAGTTACAACTATGGGTGATGAAGAGCACGGGGACATTAAAAAAAGCCTTGAGGACAAACTATTTGATTTTGACCTTGAAGATGGCGCATACATTACCGGAGAAGTCAAAGAAATACACACCGATGAGAAAGGCTTAAGTAATGCTACTATAAAAATCTACCTGAGCATGTTTGCTTGAGATCCGCTTTCCAAATTATTTAAAGTTTAACAATTCATTCCTATAATTTTAAGATATTTTGGGTATAATCTGTCCATAGAAGCAATATATTACTCTTTCAGTAAAGTGATAAGCTGTAGTATAATGTATGCTAATCATTGCAAGGAGGTGTTTTAAATGTACAGAACTGATTTTTTGTTTGCAAAGCCAAGCTTTTTGAGAGGTTTTGGTCGAGCTATCGACTTAAGATCCACGCGCAATATCTACAACGATAGCACTTCTGGACAAAAAGCTGATTGCAGAGCATTAAAGTCCGATTGGGGCGTGACGGGAAAAGATCTCAGAGAGGCGATTGATCAATACAATGGAAGAATCAAAAGAAAAAAAGACTGATCTAGTTAACCATCAAAACGAAACCGAGACAATCGACTGTATTGATCTTTCTGAATTAGAGACAAAGTCGAAGGAAGAACTGCTTTCGATAATGATGCGGATGGAAATGAGCATGGAGGAGTATTACTCCGGACCATTACCACACCCACGAATTCTTAAAGGCTATGAAGAAATCGTCCCCGGAGCAGCCGAACGAATATTAACAATGGCAGAAAACCAGGCATCGCATCGGCAGGATCTCGAAAAAACAGCGATTCATTCAAATGTCAAAGATAGTCGCCTAGGCGTTATTTTCGCTTTTATTATTGGCATGACAGGAACGCTTGGCGGTATTTATGCAATTGTCCAAGGTGCTGTTGTTGCTGGAACATTTATCACCGGTGCGAGCCTGGCATCCATCGTGACATCATTTATTTACGGCACCCGTTCAGAACGAACAGAAAGAACAGAGAAATCACAGGATACAAAATCTAGTGTTGAATAATTTAAAGCCGGTATTAATACCGGCTTTTCTTTTTTATCTTCTAAATCACCTTACGCGCAACACATTTTCTTAACACTTGTTAATAAATGGTGATTTTCATTAACTTATATTGGTCAATGTTAAAATTTTACTCTCCTTAATCATTTCAACGCTATACATTAAGTAGTATAATCAAATTATTAATGAAAAGAGGAGGTTCTTCATTACAGTGTTTTCTTGTCTGACTTGAAAGCTAAACACCCAGAGATCCCTCAGCTGGCACCGCATGAGCTTAGGCATACCTATGGCACGTTACTCTACAAAACCGGCACCGATGTTTTTACACTCCAAAAATTATTGGGTCACGCTTCCATCGAAACAACGACAAAAATTTACGTTCACGACGACATTAGTGATGTCGAAAAGAACATAAAACGGCCGGAATAAATCGCCACTTTGATCGCCACTTAATGTCTATAACGCACCGTAAATGGCCTGTATTCTAAATTAGGAATAAAAAAAACAGAGTCGATAAACGACTCTGTTATGCGCTATTATTGGTGCTCCCTCAGAGACTCGAACTCTGGACACCCTGATTAAGAGTCAGGTGCTCTAGCCAACTGAGCTAAGGGAGCGATAGTGGTGCCGAAGGCGGGACTCGAACCCGCACGTGATTGCTCACAACGGATTTTGAGTCCGTCACGTCTGCCAATTCCATCACTTCGGCGTAAAATAAAAGTATATTTTGTTGTTTGTAAAGATTTCCGACACATGAGTCATAACTAAGCGATTCACACCAAATCAAAGATTTGGGTTCTCTGCTTATGCCAATTCCATCACTTCGGCGTAAATAAAAGTATATTTTGTTGTTTATAAAGATTTCCGACACTTGAGTCATAACTAAGCGATTCACACCAAATCATTCGGATCGTATTTTTATTAAAAACTCTTTTCATCCTTAGTGGATGAGTTTTTAATAAAAATGCGTTAGCTTTATCACTGTCGTTTCGCTTTCGCTCAACTTCCGACCGATTTCTGCTTAGAAATCGGGATAAAGCGTCATTTGGGTTCTCTGCTTATGCCAATTCCATCACTTCGGCGTAAAATAAAAGTATATTTTGTTGTTTGTAAAGATTTCCGATACATGCGTCATAACTAAGCGATTCACAAGACACTGCTATAAATGATAACACAGCTTAAAAAAAATATCAAATGTTTTTTTTAATTTTGAATTATTTTCTAAAAATGAAAACACGACAAAATTTTACCTTGTTTTTTTGTATTTATGGGGTACTATTAGGTTAATAATGGATTGGTTATAAATCGAGAACCTCCTACCCTTTCCAATAATCTATTTCCAGAAAGCAAGGTGAAGTGATGAGCATGTTTGAAAACCATAAAACAATCGCTTATAAGGAATTCAGAGAATTTGTAAATGAGTCGGTCCTGGAATTAATTAAAAAAACGCGCGATAAAAAATGTAACGGCTGTATTGATTTTGTATTTGATGAAGCAACCTCTATGGGGCATTGCGAGGCACTTGAAACCACCTGGCCGGTTAAAAATCCCGAAGCCGTTCAGCGACTGACCGATTGCTATATTTGTGATCTCAAGGCTATGAAATAATCGCGCAACACCGATCAGATGATCGGTGTTTTTTTGTCCAGGTTTGCCGATCCTTTATTTTGATTAAACCATCATCTCCAGAACAATGATTCAATTTTCATGATCCTTCATTCACTATGCTTCAATCACTACACTTCACTCATTATACTTCAAATAAAAAGCTGCTTTAATTTTCTGACAACAATCTTCAGCCGACCAGTTTTCGGTTGAAATCTTAAAATCACACGCGTCGTAATAATGCTGCCGCTCGGCCAGCATTTGTCTGATTCGCAAGAGTGGATCTTGACATTTAAGTAAGGGCCTGGTGTCATCATCTTTGACCCGTTGATAGATGGTTTCTGGCTGGGCTGACAGACTGACCACAAATGCCTGGTCAGCCAATAATTTACGATTCCTTTTAAAGAGAATCATCCCGCCGCCAGTAGAAATCACTCGATTTTTGATACTCAAGGCCTTTTTTAGCGCCTGATGTTCGGCATCGCGAAAGGCCTCTTCGCCTAACTGGCTAAAAATGTCAGCTACCGACATGCCGATCTCGGCTTCTACCAGCGCATCGGTGTCAATCAATTCAAATTCCAGTTCCTGCGCCAGCAGCGGGCCGATGGTCGATTTTCCGGTTGCCATAAAACCAATCAGGGCAATCGATTGTTTAGCACTTGACATCTTATTTTATTCCTTCTTTCAACAATTTTTGCTCTGAATTTCCCTCTGAATTTTCCTCTGAATTTTCCTCCAATAATTTTTTGCCTGCTGACGGATCGGGAAAAATTCCGGTCCATAATTCAAAGGCCAGCAGACCCTGGTACAAGAGCATATCCAATCCATTCTGGGTTTGGGCACCAATTTCTTTGGCATCTTTTAACAGTTGTGTGACCGGCGGGCTATAGATCATATCATATACCAACAACTCTTTTTTTAGCAATGCTTTAGCTAGCGGCGATTGCAAAGCGCTATCGGCCATCCCGACACTGGTACCGTTAACCACCACCGCGGCGGCATCGACAGCTTTTTTTAGCGCCTCTGGTGCCATTGAAATCGCCTCCGCTTTCCCAGGCCAACTCTTATTAATCAGCTTTACCAGCGCCTCGGCTTTTGCTGCTGTTCGGTTGGCAATGATGACTTTTTTGATCCCCCAATCGGCCAAAGCCATGGCCACCGATTTGACCGCTCCACCACAGCCTAAAATCAGAATCGTCAACCTTTCTTTGGGGATTTCACTAATTTTTTCCTCAATCGATTTAATAAAGCCAAAGCCGTCGGTATTGTAACCGATCATTTGTTTGTCCTGATAAACGACCGTATTCACCGCACCAATTTTCTCAGCGAGCGGATCTAAACGATCCAGATACTCGATAATCTCCATTTTATGGGGTTTGGTGATGTTGAAGCCGCCAAAATTCATCAGTCTGAAGCCATCTAGCAGTTTTTTTAAATCCTCCGATTTGACCGCAATCGGCAGGTATAGGGCATCGACTGCGTTTGCTTTGAATAATCCGTTGTGCAGTTGCGGGGATAAGCTTTGGCCAATGGGGTCGCCGATGACGGCATATATTTTTGTTTCAACTGAAATTCTCATGTGCACTCCTTAAATTTTATCACGATATCTGCATTGTAACATAGCATGGGTAGCTGGTAAATAATCTCAAAGACCCTTCTGATATTTTTTTATAATTATCCATTTAATTGGATAAAGTCTTTGCTCCACATCATTCCTGTGTTATAATTTCAAAGGAAAATGAATAGAATGGAGGAAATTTTTTTGGAAAGTCGAAGAATTATACAAGTGGAGGAGAAGGTGCCATTAAATATGCTCGTGCCGCTAAGCTTGCAGCATATGTTTGCGATGTTTGGCGCATCAGTTTTAGTGCCCTTCCTCTTTGGCATCAACCCGGCCATCGTACTCTTTATGAATGGTGTCGGTACCTTATTATTTATGTTTATTACCAAGGGTAAGGCGCCTGCTTATCTGGGTTCCAGTTTTGCCTTCTTAGCTCCCGCCGGTATTGTTATTGCCACCTGGGGCTATTCTTATGCGCTCGGCGGTTTTGTGGTGGTTGGTTTGTGCGGCTGTATCCTGGCCGGGATCATTTATAAATTTGGGATTGAATGGATCAACGTGGTGCTCCCACCAGCGGCGATGGGTCCGGTGGTCGCGCTAATTGGTCTTGAATTGGCTCATACGGCTGCTAGTACCGCTGGGATTGTCAGCAGCACCACTTATGTCCTGGATACCGCCACTGGCTTATATGAGCAGGTCGTCACCGCGATCGTTCCTGAAAATGTAATTGTTTTTCTGGTCACCCTGGCCTTTGCCGTTTTTGGCTCGGTTATGTTTAGAAAATTTCTGGCGGTGATTCCGATCCTGATCGCGATTGTAGCCGGTTACCTGACCGCCCTGATTACCGGTGTGGTTGGCCCGACTACCTTTGCTGCCGTGGCTGAAGCGCCCTGGTTTTCACTGCCAAACTTCCAATTGCCACAATTTAATTTAGAAGCGATTATTATCATTTTACCGGTTCTTTTGGTTATTGCTTCTGAGCACATTGGTCACCAGATTGTTACGAGCAAGGTGGTCGAACGGGATCTCTTAAAAGACCCCGGTTTGCACCGATCCTTGTTTGCCGATAATTTTTCGACGATGTTGTCTGGTTTAATTGGCTCTGTACCAACCACTACCTATGGTGAAAATATTGGCGTTATGGCCGTTACTAAGGTTTACTCGGTTCAAGTTATTGCCGGGGCTGCGATCATTTCGATTGTTTGTTCCTTTGTCGGTAAATTATCGATGTTGATTTCGACCATTCCTGGCCCAGTCATCGGTGGGATTTCCTTCCTTTTATATGGGATGATCGGCGCTGCCGGTATCCGGATTCTAGTTGATGCCCAGGTTGATTATGGTAAATCCCGCAATCTGGCTCTGACTTCGGTAGTCTTTGTCGTGGGATTATCCGGCATTGCCGTAACCCTTGGCAGTATTCAGCTAAAAGGGATGGTGCTGGCGGCCGTCGTCGGGATGATTCTAAGCCTGATCTTCTTTGTTTTGGACAAACTAAAGCTAACCAACGACCGCGAAGAAGAACATCTTTACGACCAACCTTAGGTCGCTGCTAGTTACTGATTAGGGGCGGGTACTACCCGCCCCTACGAACCTGTTAATTGAAAAACTAACCCAGTACCGACAATTGTTACATCATGTTGTTTGCATCGGGGCGAACAGGTCGTAGACCTGTCCGAGCCCGCAGCAAACAACAGATTAACAATTGATCGGTACGGCAAGTTTATCACTAACCTGAATAACTGATCAATTTTGATCAGTTATTTTTTTGTGGCGGCTGTCGGTTGTAAAAAAGCGTAATTTCTATTATACTGGTAGTAACAGATCGTTCGAAAAAAACAAATTGCTTTAGAAATAGAAGGGTGACCGATGAAAAATGATATGAAAATTGCCGTCTTAATTGATGCTGATAATGTCTCGGATAAATATATCAAGTATATATTTGATGAAATCTCCAACCTGGGCATGCCCACCTTTAAACGCATCTACGGTGACTGGACCAAACCCCAGCTGGGTTCCTGGAAAACGGTACTACTTAACTATTCCATTACCCCGATTCAGCAATACAGCTACACTACCGGAAAAAATGCCACCGATGCGGCACTGATAATTGATGCCATGGATATTCTTTATTCCAATAACGTTGATGGCTTCTGTATTGTCTCAAGTGATAGTGACTTCACCCGGCTGGCGACGCGACTGCGGGAAGCCGGGATGTATGTCGTCGGAATGGGCGAAAAGAAAACCCCGACCCCCTTTATCTCGGCCTGTGAAAAATTCAAATACCTGGAAGTCCTGGCCAGTGATCCGGAAACTACTGCTGCCGAGGCCGAACAAGCTGAGAGTATTCCCAATGGCAAACAAAGCATTCATAAAGAAGGCATGGCCAATAAAAAGGAACTGATTCAGTCACTCAAAACGATCATCACCGAAAGCTCCGATGAAGACGGCTGGGCCAATCTCGGCGAGGTCGGCTCCCGGCTCAATAATCGCTATCCCGATTTTGATACCCGGAACTATGGGCACTCAAAGCTGCGACCGCTAATTTTATCCCTGAATCAATTTGAAATTGAAGCGCGCCGAACCAGCAAAAATCAGAATTCCCATTACGTTGTCCGAAACAAAGCAAAGCAACGGTAGTGCTATGCGGGTTTATCGACTTGAAAATGACGCTTTTACAAGAGCTTCGCTTGAACAGCTTGACCCAGACAACAATCAAATCCACCTCTGTATTTTAGACTTCGCCGAGCTGGCAGCAGTCGGCGGCAAGCTGGGAATCGGCGAGCGACAAGTTGACGAATGTCTGAACAGCCGCTCATCAAAATTCGACAGCTATGATGGCTTTGATTTTATTACCATTATTCTTCCCGAAGCCATCTCCCAGGATCTCAAACCGCAGCGGATCTCTATCTATTTCCGGGCTGATTTGCTTGTTTTTGTGTCAGATCGCAGCCACTTTATCGATGATATTGTCCGCAACACCCAAACCGAAGGGATTAAGGTTCACAGCCTGGGGAAATTTTTTCATTTGTTTTTTGATAAACTGACCTTTGATGATCGAGAAGTATTGGTTGCGATTGAAGAGGAAATCTCCAGTCTGGAAGAAGAATTTATTGTCTCGATCAAAAATGATCTGGCGGATTACCTGATCACCTTCCGCAAGCGTCTGCTGCGTCTGAAGCAATATTATGAACAGCTTTTTGAAATTTCTGAGGCCATCGAAGAAAATGAAAATAACCTGATTGATAAAAAGGAACTGCGCTATTTTAAAATTCTCACCAATCGGATCAATCGATTGTTTACCAATGTGCTGAACCTCCGGGATTATGGCACTCAGGTGAGGGAAGCCTACCAGGCTCAGCTGGACATTAACCTCAATAAGGTCATGAAGATTTTTACCGTGGTGACTTCCATTTTCCTGCCGCTGACCCTGATTGTCGGCTGGTACGGCATGAACATCATGATGCCCGAGTTTCATTGGGAGTACGGTTATCCCTTTGTGATTGTTTTATGCATTGTGGTTGCCGCCGGTACACTGCTTTATTTCAAAAAAAACAAGTGGTTTTAACCCCACTTGTTAAGACAATTGCCCAGTGTGCGGGCGAGGGTCTGACCCCTTGGTCATCACGGATCGCCCCTTGTTAAATCTTTAATTGAACCTATATAGCAAAGAAAAACGAAAAAAGGCTGATCGCGCTCGTTTTAGAGCGTGATCAGCCTCGTTTTGCTGTCCTACTTATCTCATCACATGAATCGCTTCGCCTTTGACAGCATGGGCGGCTTCCATTAGGGCTTCGCCGACGGTCGGGTGGGCATGGATGGTCGACATCAGTTCGTCTACGGTCGCTTCCAGGCGAATCGCCAGGGCTCCTTCGACAATCAGATCGGTGGCTCTTGGTCCGGCCATGTGCAGTCCCAGGATTTCGCCGGTGGCCGCATCGGTTACGTATTTGACCACTCCGGTGGTTTCGCCCATGATCATCGCTTTACCATTGATCGCGACTGGAAAATTACCGACCTTTACTTGATAGCCAGCTTCCCTGGCCTGAGCCTCGGTGAGCCCGACACTGGCCAGTTCCGGTTTGGTATAGACACAATAGGGGATCGTTTTAAAATCAATTTGGGATCGCTTCCCGAAAATCGTCTCAACCGCAAAGATCCCTTCAGCCGATGCCACATGGGCCAGCATCACCCCACCATTGCAATCACCGACTGCATAGATGTTTGGGACATTGGTCTGCATTTTGTGGTTGACTTTAATCGCTCCGCTTACGGTTTCAAGGCCGACCTGATTGAGTTCTAAGCTATCAATCACTGGTTTTCGACCGACCGAAAGCAGCACTTTTTGAGCAGTAATAATTCTTTCGCCCGCTTTTGAACTGGTCGTGACCGCTAGACCTTGGGGGTCTTCCTGGATTGATTCGACCCTGGTGTTGGTAAAGATTTCGACGCCATCTTTAATTAATTTGTCTTTTAGCGGCTTGACAATGTCCTGATCCATATTGGCAACAATCTCCGGTAACATTTCAATGATCGTGACCTTGCAACCAAAAGCATTGTAGACGCTGGCAAATTCACAACCGATAACGCCACCGCCAATGATACACATACTTTTGGGAACAGCTTCCAATGACAGCGCCGTATCACTGGTAATCACATCCGGATGATTAGAGCCCGGTATCGGCGGAATCACCGGGGTTGACCCGCTGGCAATGATCGCAAAATCAAAATCGATCAGTGTTGCTGCGGTGCCCGATGCGTCTTGATTTTCAGTGATCACTTTAATTTGATGGTTGTTAACAAAAACACCGGTACCCATTATTTTGGTAACGCTGTTATTTTTTAATAAACCATTGACACCGCCAACCAATTTTTTAATAATTTTGTTTTTTCTTTTCTGGAGTTTTGTCCAGTCAGCTTCATAGCCAGAAATTGTAATGCCCAGTTCTTTAGCATCATTTTCCAGCGCATCAATCAGTTCGGTGGTATGGAGCAGCACCTTGGTGGGAATACAGCCGACATTGAGGCAAGTTCCACCGAGA
Organism: uncultured Acetobacterium sp.; assembly: GCF_927416815.1. NCBI lineage: Bacteria > Bacillati > Bacillota > Clostridia > Eubacteriales > Eubacteriaceae > Acetobacterium > uncultured Acetobacterium sp. The sequence continues at coordinate 45,855 of NZ_CAKMJU010000132.1, forward strand.
AATTTGTTTTCAACCAGGGTTACCTCAGCGCCTAACTGAGCCGCCCGGATGGCTGCTACATAGCCGCCCGGACCGCCTCCTAAAATTACAATCTTCATCGTTTCGCCTCCATTACAATAACAACAATCCGGGTTTTTCAATCAGCTCTTTGAGTCTGGCCACAAAGGCAGCCGCTACCGAACCATCAACCACCCGATGATCAGCGGTCAAACTGAGGTTCATCATCGGTTTAATGACCACCTGGCCATCCACCACCATCGGCGTATCGATGATCGTATTAACGCCCAATATGGCAACCTCCGGCTGATTGATAATCGGCGTGAAGGATTCCATCCCAAACATCCCAATATTGGTCAGGGTAAAGGTTCCTCCGCTTATTTGATCGGTTTCCAGTTCATTGTTTCGGGCTTTTTCCGCTAAGGCTTTGATTTCTGCCGAAATCTGACCCAGATCTAATTTATTAACAAATTTGACCACCGGTACAATCAGTCCATCTGGCAGGGCTACCGCTACACCCATATTGACATAATTTCGGGTGACAATGTCGGTGCCGACAATTGAGCTATTTAAAAGTGGAAACTCCAACAGCGCCCGCGATAATATCTTCACCAGAATGTCGGTATAGGTTATTTTTGCAGTGCCTTTTAATTCTTCTCTAAGCTGTTTCATGGCCGTCGTATCGACCCGCTGGTTGTAGTTAACGGTGGCCGAGGTTTCCTGACTGGCTGACATCCGACTGGCAATAATTTTTCGCATTGCTGACATCGGCTTGGTGAATTCCTGGGGATCGGCATATTTAAGGAAATCGGCATTTTGTTTAAAAGCCAGCACATCAGCCTTCATAATCCGGCCATCCTTATTAATCTGACCGGGATCGACGCCCAAACCGGCGGCAACCACTCCGGCTGTCGGGGAAATTTTCGGCTGCACGGTTTTTGCCTTTTCGGCAAACTCGGCGACATCTTTTTCGGTAATGGCTCCCTGCGGACCAGTGCCGGTTACCTGGGAAATGTCAATGTTTAGGTCGGCGGCGATTTTCTTGGTTCGGGCAGACGCTTTAACCCGCCCACCGACTGCCGGTGCGGGCGATTGATAATCGCCCCTACTGGATGATGCTGCGGCGACCTGATCCGGCTCTGATGCTGGCTTAACTTCAGCAGCAGGGCTGTCGCCGGCCTTTTCCGCTTCAGCCAGCAGGGCTGAAATATCTTCATCAGCTTTTCCGATAATGGCAATCGGCTTTAGCACCTCGACGGTGCCCTCGGTTACCAATATCTTTTTAATGACTCCTTCTCCCGGTGATTCAAACTCTTTAGTTATTTTATCGGTTTCCACATCGAAAATAATTTCACCCATCGCGACGCTATCGCCTTCTTTTTTTCGCCAATTGGCAATATTCCCTTCAGTCATCGTCAATCCGAGCTTGGGCATTACTAAAAACTTAGCCATAATGCAATCCTCCTGTTATTTTACAAAACTTTAAAAAATCCGTTTTTCTGTCCCACTTCGATGGCTTTTTTAACATCGACATGCCACGGCCCGTTGCGGCTGATTTTAAAGGTAAAGTCCTGGTTTTGATGGAATTCAATTTCTCGTTCACCATCGAGTGCAATGGTTCCCCGGCAATAGGTGGTAAATGTATATTTTTCGTTAAAATTTAAAATCACCGGTTCACTGGTACCAATCGCCAGAACAATCCCCGCTGACATCGGTATTTTTATTTTAGGGGCATCTTTATCAATGCTGACATAGGCGCCATAATCGTCTGCTTCGGTGATAATGGTTTTTCCTCCCACCACAGCTGAAAAACCGATCGAGGCGGGATGACTTCGGGCTACGAAGATCTTTTCGATATCTTCAACTCGCCAAATCGCCCGGGAACCGACAAAGATATCCCGGGAAATCACCGCATCGATCAGCGCAATATCCCGAAGCTGCCCATCGGTGTAAATTTCTATAATCTTATCTCTATTAGAATAGACATTTTTGTCAAATTTATGGGAAGCCACTACTGCCGCGGCGATGCCGGCAATCGTACCTTCAATCATATCTGGATAGACATTGTTGGTGCCGGTGGAGATCGAAATCATCGGAATCTCGCCGATGTCTTTGGCCACCGCCCGATTGGTGCCATCACCCCCCAGGGTGACAATACAACCCGCGTTTTTTTGATTCATCAATTGAACCGCTTTATAGGTATCTTCGACCGTGTCCTCCTTATAAAAATCGAACACTTCAATTTGACATTGCAACTCGCCGGAAGTTTTAAGCTTATCCTCCACGCGATAACCCATATTGTAAGGATCTGGCATCATATAAACCCGATCCACCCCATTTTGCTGGGCACCCAGGATGATCCGCTCAACAATATTTATTTTTTCATTATTATCAATCACCGTTGCATGAGCAACCAGTCGTCTGATGTCCTTTCCTGAAGCAGGATTGGCAATTATTCCGATTGAATTCATAAGTCCACCACCTTTTTCTGTCTTTAAAACGCATTAATAATTAGCCCATAACGTAGTACCGACAATTGTTACATCATATTGTTTGCATCGGGGCGAACAGGTTGATAAACCTGTCCGATCCTGCGCGAAGGCAACGAGCCAATCACAAGCTTTGCTTGTAGTTGGCGACTGCCCGCGACTTACACGAAATAAGCGTAGCGGATTTCGTGTAGCGCAGCAAACAATAGATTAACAATTGGTCGGTACGGCAGGCATCTTGTAACTCTTAAAAAAATTCTGGAAATAATTTCATCGTTTTCACTCCATTATTTCCAGAACCATGGCCTTTTACCATGTTAATATGTTATTGGTTAAAACAAGGATTTAACCGCCTGAACCACGTCGTCGGCATTTGGCAACACATAAGCTTCCAGATTTCCGGAAAAGGGAATTGGGGTATTGAGGGCACAAACCCGTTTGATCGGGGCATCACATTCGTAGAAGCATTCATCAGCAATAATAGCGGCCACTTCTCCCGCATAGCTGCCGCGTTTGGCTTCTTCCGAGACAATCACAACCTTATGGGTTTTCTTAACTGATTCAAAGATCGCTTCGGTATCCAGTGGATAGAGGGATCGCAAATCGACAACTTCGACATCAATGCCATCTTTTTCTAACATTTCGGCTGCTTTTAAGGAATCGTACACCTGTTTACCATAGGTGATAATCGTAACGTCACTACCTTCCCGTTTGATATTCGCTTTTCCCAACGGAATCGGTTTGACCTCATCTTCGACTTGGCTGGCAACGGCATACAAGGTTTTATTTTCCAGATAGATAACCGGATTATCATCATCGATGGCTGAGAGCATTAAACCGATGGCGTCCTGAGCATTGGAGGGATAAACTACCTTCAGGCCAGGTACATGGGTAAACCAGGCTTCTAGCGATTGGGAATGCTGGGCAGCAGCTGCGACACCGCCACCGGATGGCAAACGCACCACCATCGGTAGTTTTAGTTTACCGCCAAACATGTAGCGCATTTTAGCGGCCTGATTGACCAACTGATCCATCCCTACGGTGGCAAAGTCAACAAACATCAGCTCTGGAATCGGCCGTAAGCCAACGGCGGCAGCACCAACAGCGGCACCGATAATGGCACCTTCAGAGATGGGGGTGTCCCGGACGCGTTTTTCGCCGAATTCTTCAAATAATCCTGCTGTTACTCCAAAGCATCCGCCAAAGAGACCAACGTCTTCTCCAAAAATAAATACGTCAGGATTTTCCAGCATTTTGATCCGCATTCCTTCTTTGATTCCTTGACCATAAGTGAGCTCTCTCATCTTGATCGTCCCTCCTCTATTATATCGGTGTATACATCTTCAACAGCGGATGATACATCGGGGAATTTACTTGCTTGAGCAAAATCAACGGCTTCTTCAACCAGAGCGTCAATTTTCTCGTTAAGTTTATCCATCTCTTCTTGAGTCATAACCTGGTTTTCAAGCATGTATTTTTCTAGCCTGGGAATCGGATCTTTTTTCTTCCATTGTTCCAATTCGCCTTCTGGCCGGTAAACCGTGGGATCACCTTCGAAATGACCACGCCAGCGATAGGTTTTGCATTCAATAAGGGTTGGTCCCTGACCTTTCCGGGCTCTGGCAACCGCTTCTGAAACAGCTTCAAAGACCGCAAAGACATCATTTCCATCGACCGTAATGCCAGGAATATTGTATGAAACAGCGCGCTGCGAGATGTCGGTGATGTTTTGATGTCTGGCCTGACTGACGGATATTCCGTAGCCGTTATTTTCGCAAATAAAGACAACCGGCAATTTCCAGGTACTGGCTAGATTTAAGCCTTCATGGAAGGTACTCTGGTTGGTTGAGGCATCACCAAAGAAGCAGGCACAAACCTGATCGGTGCCCTTGTACTGAATCCCCAGTGCCGCTCCAGTAGCAATGTTATGGCCAGCACCAACGATCCCATTGGCACCGAGGATGCCCTTGGTTGCATCCGCAATATGCATTGATCCGCCCTTGCCTTTACAATAACCGGTATCTTTGCCATAAAGCTCGGCCATCATGTATTTTAAATCGCCGCCTTTGGCAATAATATGTCCATGACCACGATGGGTAGAGGTGATAAAGTCATCTTCCCGCAAACTTTCACATACCCCCGTTGCAACTGCTTCTTCACCAATATAAAGGTGAACGAATCCGCCAAACTGACCTTCAGCAAAAAGATTCAGCGCCCGATTTTCGAACTTCCTGATTTTTACCATTTTTTCATACATTTCAATGATCGTTTCGTTTGAAATTTTCAAAATAGTTCCTCCTTTTTTATCTGCTTCGCTTATGCGGCATCTGATTCACACGAGTTATTTACACACTTACGGTTACACATACTATCGCTGCTTCAATGGTATTATTGGTATCACCAAAACCGGGAAAGAAAAGACCGGCGGTTGTTAATCCTCCTTTCTCTGCTTTAATGGTCACCGTTCCTACCGGAAAGAGTTTTTTAAGCTCCTCGATCTTTAAATCTTCTGGCCGGGATACGCCAATAATAGCCTCAATCATCATTTTTTCATTCAAATTTTCTTCGGTCAAGCCGTGGATCTCACTCAGCCCAATCAGACAGCTGCGAGAAATTGCGTCTTTAATGGCTTTTGCTGCCGCCTTATTAACATCCTGTCCATGAAAATCCATTCCCATTCCAAATTCAATGATGAACTTTTTAATAAGAGTCACCTCCTTCGTTTTTACCACCTGCTAATCATGGCCGGTGCTAGCACTGCTGCTAAAAAATATCATCTCCGCTTTTATTCTCCAGCCCGGGATGGATATCAAAGCGAACCACACCGACTGCGGCTTTTCCTTTAACGGCTTCACTGATCATCGCCGTTCCCCGATTTCCGAACCCACCGCAGAGTTCGAAGGCGACTACCCCTTCAGCGACTAGCTTCAGGGCTGCATCCACCGCCGATTCGTAGGATGAAACCCCTACTGAGATCAGGGTGACTGCTTCGGTTTCGACCACTGACCGGTGAATCGCCGGATCAGCATTGGGGGCAATAAAAATAAATGCTGCCTTTAACGCCATAAGCAAACCTCCTTGTTTTGATGTTAGTTATATGTCAAGCAATTTTCGTGCCAAACCTGACAAACTTTCTTTTTAAGTAAACATTTATTTAAACGTTTACTAAAACGGCCTTAACTTCCATTTTTACAAGCCATTGAGGGCAGGTCTCGACCAATTATCATCTGATTTTTTCTCTTTTTGAGAATTGAATTCTCAAAAAGAGAAAAGCAGTCTCAATTATGAGACTGCTTTGATTGCGGGCGGTTAATTACCGCCCCGACACACTACCCTACTGTTTGTCGTGATTGATCTATCTGGCCCGGTTGCTAGGGGCGCGCAGGCTGACCGGCTGTTTCACAATTGTCTTAAAATATTGCTGCGCAGTTGGCGCAATTCTGGCGATGTCATCATCAGCTCAGGACTGGCATGTTTAACTGGCACGGCTATTTCTTCGACAATATGAGCTGGCGATCCGTTAATGATATAGATCCGATCCGACAGAAAGATGGCTTCGTCGATATCATGGGTAATAAACAAGACCGAACCCTTGATTTTTTTTAATATTTCCAGCAGGTATTCCTGCATTTTCAGCCGGGTAATGGCATCGAGCCCCCCGAAGGGTTCATCGAGTAGCATGATTTCCCTGGAAAACATGGTCGTCCGCAGCAGTGAAACCCGTTGTTTCATCCCGCCGGACAACTGGATCGGATACTTTTTTCCATCTTCTTCCAGTTGAAAAACCGCCAGCATCTCCTTTACCTTTTCGCGGGCTTCTTTTTTAGGTATGCCGCGAATTTCCAGTGGTAAAATGCCGTTATCAATGACGTTACGCCAGGGCAGCAGCAAATCCTTCTGGTACATATAGCTGACCACCCCGGTTTTTCCGGTCACCTCGGTGCCGTTGACAATGACCTTTCCCGCTTCTGGCTTCAGCAACCCGGCAATGACGTTAAACAGCGTGCTTTTACCGCAGCCGCTAGGACCCAGGACTGAGACAAATTCGCCCTGATTCAGGTAAATATCAATATCTTCAACGATATTTTTATGGTTATACTCCTTGGTTACCCCCATAACCTTAAGTACACAATTATTCTGGTAGGTATTCATTGGTAAAGGCCTCATTGGCATTTAACTGATTTTCCAGCAAGCCCTGATCATTCATCCACTTGCCATAGTTTTCCCAAATTTCAGTACGCATGAGTCCCCATTTTGGGGCATCGCTCTGATATTCACCAGCCAGATACTGCTGCGACGCGACCGCCAGCTCGCGGTCAATTTCGGGGTTATCGATCAATAATAAATCGGCAGCTGCTTCAGGATTTTCAATCGCGTATTGATAGCCTTTGGTCACTGCCCGTAAGAACTTTTTAGCCGTTTCGGGATTCTTTTTTAGATAATCTTCACTGGCAATAATCACCGGGGTATAGTAATCGAGATTTTTGTCGACATCCTGAAGTTTGATAAAATTGATCGGCTCATTCTTCAGCTCGGCCGAAACGCCATCCCAACCATAGAAAATCCAGGTGAAATCAACGTGGTCTTTAACCGCTGTAAAATAGTCCATCGCTCCCACATCGACAATTTCAAGTTTACTAAAATCAGCATTGCTGCCTTCCATTAGCCCCTTTAAAGTCGCTACTTCCATCGGGGAACCCCAGCCGCCATATTTTTTTCCTTCAAAATCTTTGGGGCTGACAATATTACGCCCAACCGGTGAGGCAAAGCCGGAAGTGTTATGCTGGATAATCGCGGCAATGGCCTTTATCGGCAAGGGATTAGCGGCGGTTCTGGCATAGCTTACCTGTTCCTGATAACTGACCCCAAATTCGCCCTGTCCGGCGGCAATCAGATCAGCACTGCCACCTTCGCTGGGTTGAATGATCTCAACCTCGAGGCCTTCTGCTTCAAAATAGCCCAGTTCCTTGGCCACATACAAGCCCGTATGATTGGTATTGGGCACCCAGTCCAGAACCACGGTAATTTCCGCTTCGCTTTTTGGTGTACACCCCGTTAATGTAATCAGAATAATTCCGATCAGTAGTAATAACCGCTTTTTCATTCCTCTTCCTCCTTTAATTTCTCCCAGGGCATCAGCGCCCTTTGAATCCCGGCAATGCCATAAAATAAAATGATCGACAAGACAACAATCACCAGGATCGACGCAAAAACCAGATCCAGGGCAAAGGCATGCCGTGCTCTTAACATGTATACCCCAAGCCCGGCTTTGCCACCTAGCCATTCGCCAATGACCGCTCCCATGATGCTATAGGTTGCGGCAATTTTAAGACCCGAAAAAAAATAAGGCAGGGCGCTGGGAAACTTGATTTTGGCAAAAATCTGACCCTTGCTGGCGCCCATCGAGCGGACCAGATTAATCAGTTCTCCATCAACACTTTGGAGGCCTTCAATCAGGTTTACGGTAATTGGGAAAAAACAGACCAGCACGACCACGAATATTTTTGGGGCGATCCCAAAGCCAAACCACATCGCCAGTAACGGCGCAATCACGATAATCGGCACCGTTTGCGAGATCACCAGCACCGGATAGATCGCTTTTTTGACGATCGGAAACTGATCCATCACAATTGCCATAAGCAGTGATAATAAAACCGCCACCAGCAGGCCGGTCATTCCTTCGAAAAAGGTTACCCCGGTGTGCATTATGATATCCGAGCCGTTTGCGATTAACGCATCGACAATATCGGTGGGGGCTGGGAGGATGTAGCGGGCTACGATAGCTAGGTTAACAACCAACTCCCAGACGACCAGAATGGCGAGAATAAACAGAATCGGGATAAGCTTGTCACTGATATTTTGATACTTTCTCATCAATTGTGACGCCTTCTTCCTTGTAATCAATTTTCACGATTGAAATTACCCGCTGGGCCCCATGTTGGGTGCAGATCGTCTGGGCGCGCTTAACAATCTCCAGGAGTTCATCGAGTTCGCCCTCAATTGACGTCTCAAAAGGACCGACCAGATACTTGAGGCCGGTCTGACTGATCATCTCAATCACCTGATCCACCACGTAATAAATCTCACTGTCCGGTACCACCGGTAAAACCTGTAAGCTTAGATTCACTTTTGCCAAAATTCTCACCTCCATGTTCTGTGATTTTTTCCATTTTATAATTGTAGCATGTTTCATGCCAAAAAAAACCCTTTGAAAAAACATTTAGAACTTTTTCAACGGGCTTATGCTTTATGCGATCTTTAAATTCAATTATATGCTATGGTGATGAATATCATAGGCTTTTATTTTTCGATAGATGGTCGCCTTGCTGATACAGAGCTCTTCAGCTGCTTTTACGGCATTTCCTTTATTAATTAACAGGGCATGCTCAATACTATTTTTTTCCAGATCTTTGAGGGTTTCGCCTTCAATTTGACTGTAAATGGTATGATCATCCTTTTCTTTTTCCAGCGCTTGGATATCATCAATCTGATCACCCATTGACATATAGTAACCGCGCTGAACGATGTTTTTTAGTTCTCGCACATTTCCTTCCCATTTATATTCCTGAAGGTTTCTTATGAATTTTTCAGAAAAGTACTTTTTACCACCACTGTTTTCCTGGTTTAATTGTTCAAGGAAATATTGACCCAATACCAAAATATCTTCGCGTCTTCTTTTTAGTGGCAGCAATCTCAGGTTGATCACATTGAGCCTGAAATACAGATCCTGCCTGAAGGCATCCTTTGACATTTCATTGAGCAAATTCCGATTGGTTGCTGCAATAATTCGAACATCGAGCTTCCGTTCATAGTTCCCGCCAATTCGCATCACCTTATTCTCATCCAAAACTCTTAATAACTTTGGCTGCATCTCGATGGGAATTTCACCGATTTCATCGAGAAACAGGGTGCCGCCATTGGCTAACTCAAATTTGCCGGGCATTCCCCCCTTAACGGCGCCAGTAAACGATCCGGTTTCGTAACCAAAAAATTCACTCTCGACCAGCTCCTTGGGAATGGCCGCACAATTAATCGCAATAAAGGGGCCGTTTCGCCGCTGGCTTTCATTGTGAATCGATTGCGCAAATAATTCTTTGCCAGTACCACTTTCTCCTTCGATCAGCACCGAGCAATCTGTCTTAGAAATTCTCTTGGCCGTATTGATCAGCTCCAGCATCGTCTTGTTTTTGGTAATAATCTTGTCAAAGGTATAGTTTGCCCGGAAACCTGCCAGTTTGTTGATCTCTTTACGCACCTGTTTAGACTCCCGAATCACCAGCACCGCTCCCATCACTTTCTCGTTAAAAGCGACCGGGGTAATATCTAAAAAACAGTCAATTTTTCTTGAACCAATAAAGAGGGTGATATCAGAATAAGAAAATTTTCGTTTGTTAATCAGAATATTGTCGACCACATCAATGTCTTTTAAGACATCGCTCATATCGAGCTTTAAAATATCTTCTTCAGTCATTTGAAACAACTCAGAAATTTTATGATTTAATTTTTTTACGCGCAGCTCGGTATCAATAATCATTAATCCATTGAGAATTGAATCCAGTGCTACATCCATCAATTTGTACGAGTCAACAATCTCTGTTCGCATTTCCTGGCTTAGCCGATCACCGTTTTTCAATTTTTCCATTAAGGTCACTATTTCCATGAATTTTACCTCCAATTGAATCACCAGTTCTAATTAATAATTCCATGTTAAACCCTAACAAAGGTTTCCCGACCGTACTCAATTGATTGGCATGGTGCAAGCACTTTTTTGATGGCAAAAGAAGCTTAGCGCTAGCCAAGTTTTTCTGCCATGGTTTTTGTCAGTTTGACTAGTAATTCGCCATTATATGAGCCGCTCGGCAAATGTTCGGTGCGGCCATTAAAGATTTGCTGGGCAGCCACCGCATAAGACCGGGCAATACTGGCAAAAGATCCTTCTTTGATGGTTGGATTAATATTTTTGGCAACAATTGAAATGGTGCTATCACGATTTAACAGGATTTCAAAGGCGCGAAAATTCTGCGGAAAATCCCGCAGCGATGCCGTTTCAACCACCCAGAAACTACGCTCCGGCTGATCCGGATCCGGCGATATTACAGGGGTTATGGTGTTGCGGTGACGATGCCCCGAGACCCAGAGAATCAGATTGGGATAGGATTGCAGTTTTTTTATCAGTTGCTGTTCCGATACCGGAGAAATCGTGCTCCAGGACATAAACGGCTTAGTCAATGGTTCCTGATATTTTACTCCAATCGGGATATGGGCGGCGATAATCATCAGTTTTCGCTCTTGCTGACCGCTCTCAAGTTCCTCCACCAGCCAATCAAAACGCTCCTGATCAAGGGAGCCATGGGCATAACCGAGGACGTTGGGTTCGTCTTCCCGTTGGGTATTATCCAGTACAATCACCTTAATCGGAACCCCTTCTTTGGGCTCAAAGCTGTAGCAGGCAAAACCGCTTTTTAGCTGTTCTGTCTTAAAGCCATGACCAACTGGCTGGGTTTGAGTATCGAAAAATTCCTTCATCCATTCGATCCGCGACAGAAACCGCCGATTGGGATCCTCAGTCAGCGGTTTTTGCGGTTTATCCGGCCAGCTATGATCATGATTGCCAATAATCTGATACCAGGGGATTTGCCGATTTAGTCCGACTGCCATAAAATCGTCGTAAAAGGCTTTTCGAGGACCGACCCGGGGATTGGCATTAACCCCGAAATCCAAATTTATTTCTTTGCCGTCAAAAACATCAATCGACCAGCGCAGTTCGTTATACTGAGCATTGTTGGTATTATCACCCATCGATAAGCCAAAATCGAGCGGGTTTTGATGATGGATGGCATTAACCGAATGAATCGCACCATCTAGTACGTGGCTGCTATAGTGCATCATTTCCGAATACACTGAGACGATTCCACCACCATGTTTTGAATAGATGCCGTGACCCGGAAACTCGCCATCGGTAAGATGGATATCGGTTATGGTAAAGAAATGGAGCAATTGTTTTTGCTGATTCTGATCCTGAACCGGTTTTTGATCCTGATAGTCAGCCGGCATCAGATCCAACCGTATTTCCGGTTCCTGATTGGGCTCTGCCCGCCATCCGCCATAGCCGTCTTTGGCATAGCAGACAATTTCAGTATCCGTTACCCGCGGTGAGGTGGCCAGTACTGGATCTAAATAAAAGGTATAGGCTTTTTTTTCGGAGTTGAAATCGCTTTGGGTCTCATTGACTGGCACCGCAACGGGAATGATCCGCTGTTCTATTTCTTTTAGTTGCTTTGTTAGGCGATTAGATTTTTTTGATCGTTTATTTCCCATTTATTCGCCTCAACAATTTCCTGCATAGACAAAGTCCAGCGATTCTCTGGCTATCTCGGCCAGATGATAAACTTGGGAAATATCGGTAGCATTCCGGTCAGTCATTTCATATCTTGGAAAAAACCGCGACAGGTGGAGGGGAATACTTGACCCCACTGAAGCCAGCCACTGCGATAAAGCTCTAATTCCTGCTTCACTATCATTTTCTCCGGGAACGATCAGCGTGGTCACTTCAATATGGGTGGTCTCACTGGCCAATCTGATCGTCTGTCTGACCGTTTCCAGATCCCCGCTGATTTTTTTGTAAAAATCCTGATTAAAGGCTTTCAGATCAATGTTCAGCGCATCGATGTCGGGGAGGATTTCCCGGAGCGGTTCCTTGCAAAAGCAGCCATTGGTTACCAGGACATTTTTCAAACCGTTCTTTTTTGCCTCGCTGGCACAATCCCGGACAAATTCATAACCCACCAGAGGCTCATTATAGGTGTAGGCCAGCCCGATATTGCCTTCGCCGACCAGTCTCAGGGCATTGGCTACCAGGCCTTGGGGACTCATTCTGCGACCATGTGCAGTTTCCATCCCGGCCATCGAAATTTCGTAGTTCTGACAAAATGAACACCTTAAATTACAGCCGAAACTTCCGACTGATAAAATTTTCGATCCCGGATAAAAATGGCGCAATGGTTTTTTTTCAATCGGATCCAGGGCGATGGCCGTAACCACACCATAATTTAAATCCTCAATGACATCGAAGCGGTTAATCCGCGCCCGACAAAAGCCAATCTCACCCTCATCCAATTTACAATGATGGGGACAAAGCCGACATGCTATTTTACTCACAGTTTTTCCACCCTTCGTTGATTTACCCTTAACTATCTATTCTTAAGAAAACAATCCTTGCTGACCCAACTAAAAAAGGAAAACGCCTGATGTCTTCCTTCTTCTGCTCGCTATTCTCTTCATACCCAAATCTTTTGTTTAAAAATCACCCCGCGGCGATTAAATAGCCTTTTTCTTGTAAACTTTTTTCAACTGCTAAAAGAATCTCCGCTGTGGCTGCTTCGACGGTATGGTAATGAAACTTGCCGGTGAGTTTCATGAGCGGGCTGGTCTTTTTTTCTTCTAGCCCGGTTACAAAGTTGTCGACATCTTTCCGGGTGGCCAGAAATAAATTGACCTGAATTTTCCCGTAGATATCATGAATCACAAAAACATCCTTGACGAAACCGCCGGCGTCAATAATGGTATAAAGCTCGTCAGCAATTTCTTCGTGACTGTGATACACCTTAAAGATCTTTTCCTTAGGCGGCGGATCAACAATAATATAGCCTTTATTGGTCGAGATAATATTATAGTGGGCAGCTTTTAGAAGGGCAATATCCTGAACAATGCTTTGCCGACTGACCTTAAAAATTTCAGACAAGGCGGCTCCTGATACTGGTTCCCGGGAAGACCGGAGTGTCTTGACAATATCTTCCTGTCTTTGTTGTTTTTTCATCGGTTACACTGCTCCTTTTTATGTATTCTGCTGACTTACAAAAGCTGCAGATTTTTCATCGATAAATCAAGAATCGGTGAGGAATGGGTCAGCCCGCCACAGGAGATAAAGTCCACCCCGATATGGCCAAGTTCTTGTAAGCGTGCTTCGGTGACATTCCCCGAGCATTCACTGATGGCTCTGCCATCAATGATTTTAATGGCCATCTTGATGGTATCGACATCCATGTTATCGAGCATGATAATGTCGGCTCCGGCTGCTAGCGCATCGCTTAACATCTCCAGATTTTCCACCTCAACCTCAATCTTCCGGACAAAGGGGGCATATTTTTTTGTCGCGGCTATCGCTTCTTTTACGCCACCAGCGGCATTGATATGATTGTCCTTGATCAGAATGCCATCAGATAAATTATAACGATGGTTATATCCACCACCGACCGTCACCGCATATTTTTCAAAAATCCGCATATTGGGGGTGGTTTTGCGGGTATCCAGTAATCGGGTTTTGGTGCCTTTTAAATAGTTGGCCAGTTTGCGGGTATGGGTGGCGATGCCACTCATCCGTTGCAGATAATTCAGGGCAGTGCGCTCACCGGAGAGCAGGGTTCGGGCATCGGCTTTCACGACCGCCACAAGATCCCCTGGTTTGACGGGTTCA